>NZ_JBNPLS010000013.1:0-75113 GCF_050313595.1 Desulfovibrio sp. SGI.169
AGGTCGGCGCAAGATTGATGCCGGCCTGCAATTCAAATACGCCGAAGTCATTGCGGATCTGCCCGAGCATGATATCCTGCCCCACTGTGCTGAGCAGAATGCCCAGCGCCCCGGCGGACAGGCCGATCCAGATGTCCCTGCCGGAAAGCATGCCGATGATCGCCAGGCCGGACAGAGCCAGCAAGGCCATTTCCGGCGGGCCGAAGTGCAAGGCGATTTTTGCCAGCAAAGGGGTACAGGTCAGCATGGCCAGAGCGCCGAACAGGCCCCCCAGCACGCTGGAAATCAGAGAGAGGTAAAGCGCTTCCTCCGCCTTGCCCGCCCTGGTCATGGGATACCCTTCCAGAGCCGTGGCCGCCGCAACTTCGGTTCCCGGCGCATTCAGCAGCACGGCGGAGATGGAACCCCCATAAGAAGATCCCATATACAGTCCGCCCAGCAGCAAAAGAGCGTTGGTCACATCCATATTGAAGGTGAACGGCAGCAGCAGAGCCACACCAATGGGGCCATTCAGTCCCGGCAGCATCCCTATGACGATGCCCAGAAAAGTGCCTGTGAATACGGACAGAACCGTATGGAAGGACAGAAGAGTGCTCAGCAGTTCCATAGGATCTCCAGAAGGGGGTCGGCGCGGCACACCGTGCCCCGCGCCCGCAGAGGACGCGGGGCGCACGGAAGTCAAGGTTAACCCGCTTTAGTTCTGACCGGACACGAGTTCCTTGCCGAATTTTTTCAGAGCGGGATCAAGCCGCGCCTCGGTATCGCGCAGCATGGCTTCCAACTCCTTGCCGCACATGGGTTCGAACACGTCGCCGACCTTGGCGATTTTTTCCTGCAATTCGTTATTGCCCAGAGCGGTTCGCAGGGTCTTTTCCAACAGGGCGACAATTTTGACGGGCGTGCCCTTGGGAGCGACCAGAATGCGGCTCTGCTTCAGGATGACGTCATAGCCCTGTTCTTTGAAGGTTTTGGCGTCGGGAAGCGCGGCAATGCGTCTGTCGCCGGCGATGGCCAGCACATGCGCGCCGGAGGCCGCCCCCACTACGGCGAACTGCACGTTGGTGGCCTGGGTGTCCACATGGCCGCCCATCAAGGCGGTCGAGGCGGCTGAACCCGACTTGAAGAAGATGGGGGTGACTTTCACGCCCGACTTTTCCGCAAACAGCTTCGCCGCCAGATAGTGCGCGTCGGAAGCCACACCCACCGTAATGGCCTTGCCGGTCTCTTTGTAGCGGGCGATCAGATCATCCAGGGTCTTGCAGGCGCTGCCCGGCCCGGCGAGAAAGGTCACCGGGCTGTTCACCGACGTGCCGATGTAGATGTAATCCCTATTGTCATAGGCCGTCTTCATATATCCGGAGCGGATGTAGGAATCCGGATAGGCAATGACGCCCAGCGTATACCCGTCGGGGTGCGACTTGGAGAGCTGGGTCATGCCGATCTCGCCGCCTGCGCCGGGGCGGTTGACGATAACCATGCTTTTTCCGAGCTGCTCCTCCATGTATTTGAGCATCAGACGCGCCTGCACGTCTGTGCCGCCGCCCGCCGCGAACGGCACGATAACGGAAACTGGCCTGATCGGATATTCAGCCGCCATGACAGGTGAAACGTTCATGAGCAGAAAACACGCCGCCAGTACAGTGAGAAGCTTTTTCATTACTCTTCTCCATGCGTAAGATGTTGACTAAAACCGTCGCGGTATACGGCGGTTCACTTCAATAAAACAATCCTTTCGGGGTCTGTATGACAAAAACATGATAGAAAAGCGCCCACGCCGCCGTGCAGAAAATGCTGGCCGTCAGGGCACCCTGGAGTGTCGCCTTCAGACTCACACGGCCCGTGAAAAGCAGAAAGCCCCCCACGACAAGCAGCCAGGAAGCCGTATAAAAGCCCAGCAGAGACGCTGCCGCAGGGAAAAGCAGCAGGGCCGCGCCCACACCCAGGGCCTTGAGCGCGGGGAAGGCCGCTGCCGCTGCCGGACAGCGCAGACGACCGCGCAGGCTCGCCAGGGCAGTGAGAATCATCACGCCGCCCATGGCCATGGGCATGATTTCAGCGCCGCCGCTCAACTCGCGTGAGCTGAGCAAAAAGGCCAGCGGAAGGCCGATCATGAAAACGGCGACCACCACAAGCTGCAACCAGTCGGGACGAAAACAGCATGTTTTCATCACACGTCTCCTTTCCAGCGGAGCCTTGAGTAAAAGCTGATTAAAGCGTTTCCCCGCCCGCAAGTCGCAAACAGGAAACTCTGTTTTTCCTGTTAAATTAACAGATTGTCACGCTTTCCCAAAGAGGCTTTTGCCTCTTTGGCATGGCGCTGATTTTTCACAAAATAAAGCAGCGGGTTCTTAAGAAGCGTTCTCTTCCACATCCGTCACCACGCAAACCCCGGACCCCCCGAAAAAGGGATTGCATCCTTCCACTTCCACCACACGGTCCGCGCCGCGTGCCGCCGCGCCAGGCATGCGGAAGTCTCGCACGTCTATCGGGGGAATGGCTGTCTGCTCCGGCTCCGCCGCCTGCGGAATCCATGCATAGGGCACGCGATAGGCGCGGTAGACCTGATTGATAGGCACAATACCGCCCCAGTACGGGCTGATGTATTCCCAAACCAGCTGGTGGTCGCGGGTGACCTCCAGCAGCATGCCCGACGCCCCCTCGGTGATCAGCGTGTTGCCGTTGGGCAGACGTTGTGCGCCGCTGACAAAGGGACTGTAAAAACGGTTATAATCCACAGGAAAAACCTTGCCCAATTCCTTGGGCGTAAATTGCCACTCGATCTTCATGCTCACGGGATTGATTTCTAGAACACGCGAATAGTCGCGTGTGGCGTATTTTTCGCCGTTAACGCTGGCGGGATTGGGGCTGCCGTAGCCAGCCCAGCCGCCGTTGTCGAAAACCATGATGTTGCCTTCCCCCACAAGACCGCGCGGAATCATATGCGCATGGTGCTGGCCGATGATCCAGCCGATGGCGCGCAGTTCCGCCGTTTCATCGTAATAGGGGCCCATCTTCCAGACAATGCGCCCCGTTCTTTTGCTGATAATGAGCGTTGTATTGAGATCCCGACAGCAGATGATGATATTGTCCGGATGGAAACGCTCGTCCCCGGCCTCGTAATGGCGGTTGGGGCCGAGGAGCGACATGCTGTTGGTGTGAGCCCAGTCGGCAAGGCCCCCGCGCGCCGGACGCACATTGGGATTACGAAAAAGCGTGTTTTTGGAATCTTCGCGCAGGCCAATTTCATCAAAATGCTCACTCAGCACCCATTCCCAGAGCAGGTTGCCCTCCCAATCAATCTCGTACACAGTGTCGTCCAGCATCAGGCGGTTGGTGATGCGGGGATTGTGCACGTCCTTGTGTCCGAGAATCAGGGTGTTGCCCCCATCCACCCTGGGCGCCATGCCCGGCGCATAATAGCCCACGGGGTTACCCTCACGCTGAAAGTCGTGATGCTGCCGCGCCATCCAGCAGGGCGTCTCGCCGGGGTCTTCGATGTATTCATACTGATTGAACTTCCAGACGATATTGCCATCCCAGTCCACCTGCACGAGGTCAAACTTGTCCTGGGTGGAAAAACGGGTGTTGCGCTCGCCGGTCTGCGCCAGCAGATGCCCGCCGGGCAGCAGTTTCGGCGGAAAGCCGTGCAGACCTTTGAAAAACTGTATCTCATGCCCGTTCATATCCATAATCAGAACGCCCTGTTCCTTGGCCTCATAAACCGTAAAACCGTTAAAGCAGCGTTCAGGATCATAAAGCGTGGTTCCGGTGGGGTATACTGTGGGATAAGCCATTTTCTCACTCCTCAGCAATGCGCTGGACTTGGTGCACAAGGTCGATGCGGCCAGGGATTCAAAGCATTCTACAGTAAAAACAGTTCCTACTCCGGCTCGAGCATGCCGGGCATTGCCTGCACCAGTTCAGCGCGGGTCTGCCAGCGGCGTGCGGCAGTTCTGTACTGCAGCAGGTTGACGCCCAATTCCGGCGCGCCGGCGCACACGGCATAGGCCAGAGCGCCGTTGCCCGTGGCCTCCCGCAGCAGGCGGGCCGCCTCCGCCACTTCGGTCACGGAGAGCATGTCGCCGCCCCGCGCCGTGCGGACGGCAATGTCAGTGTAAAAGATCATTTCCAACTCATGGGCGTGTTCGCCTGCCAGGCGCAGGCTTTCCCGCTGGTCCTGCCCGCTATCCGCCGCCGGTAGCACGGCAAAACGCAGCCGATCCATCAGTTTCTCCTGCAACAGCGCTTCCAGCAGGGCGGGGTTGCGTCCGTCAGCCTGGCATTCCGTGCGCAGGCCGCCATTCTTAAGCAGGCGGACGACGCGCAAAAAGACCGCATTGAACTCGCTCCCGCAGCGACCTGTATACAGACCGCCTGTCCAACCGTGCCCAAGATTGTTCGGCACGACGGCCTCACATAACGCCTCGCCAGCCAGCAGCCAGGCCAGAGTAAGGCCGGCGTCCTGCACGACGGTTTCGCCGTCCAGCACAACCGGGAAAAAGATGCCCCTGTCATCCCGGCGCACTTCAGCCCGGCGTCTGCGGTAAAAAACTTTGAAAGCCTCCCTGCCCTCATCCGTCTTTACATCCCACTCCGTGAAGGGAATGGACTCCCGACGCAAATATTTTTTGACAATCTCGCAGCGGATGCATCCTGTGGAAGAAAAAACAGTCAACATGAGCCTGTGCCCCACTCTTTGATGCAATGAATAAGATCGTAATACTGTTCACAAATAAGATATTCATTTCAGATATCTTAATATATTTATCCCACGCTTCGCGCTTTCTGTCATATTCTTTTTTACAATAAATATATCACTTGATGGTGATATAATGTCCCGCATGCGGAGTATGCCAATTTGAAAACGCTCTGCTTGCAGCAATGGTTGACAGAGGGCGCGCTTCCGCCGTTCGAACGCGGCGAGCATCGCTTCACCCGCTGTTTGCCTTGCGCTTTCCCTTCCAGGCTAAATTATGCAAACAAATAGTTTGCAGGATGTTTTCCCGTGTGTCGTATGAACGTATGGAAAGATGCCAAACACTCACTGATGAACAATTCTTATAGAAGAAATTCTTAAAGAAGAACCTAACTCCAGGGGGAGAAATCCTGCCATAAATACCCCCAGATTCTGGATGCGTTCTTCTATGTTTTGCGTGAAGAACGCCGGTGGCGATGCCGCCTTCACATTTTGGACAGTGGATGGCGGTCCTTATGCGTTACCCAAGATGGCAGGGGAGTTTTATGGGAAATGCTCATGCGCTTGCAAAAAAGCGAATGCTCTGAAGGTAAAAAGAGCCTTCAAGCACTGTCGCCCGGGTTCACAGGCATACGGCCGGGGCCCCAAAAAAGGGCAATAGAGCTGGCGCCGGAGCGGTTTCGTGGAGGATTGGGAACCAGGCTTCACTTGGTTGTGGATAAAGCCCAGCGACTCATTTGTCTTTCACTTTCTTCAGGCCAGATGCGCATAGCCGTGCGCCGGTATTGATCGGACGGGCGGCATCGGAAAGAAAGCTGAAAAAACCCGCGCTGACAAGGGATATGACAGTGAAAGTCTGCGGATGAAGATTCGTGAATCAGGGATGCGTCTTGCGATTTACAAACGGGGCAACAGCTTGCAGGCTCCCGATTTTTGCCGTGCGATATGCAGACGCGAAATGTGATAGAGTGATTTATCGGCAAATTGAGAGAAAATCGCCGAATGGCGATCCGATACGACAAGACGGCTTCCAATTATGAAGCCTTCATCCACCCGCCGCCATCAAAAACCGGCTAAAAATAATTTATTGACAAAGACTGGTTCAGCTGTCCGGCCTGAATGACGCTGCCGGCGACAAGCCCTTATACGGCTTATGCAGACCATCCGCTATGCGGGTGCTTGCGATTCCAGGCTTCTGGAACCAAAATTCTTTGAAGATGTACGGAAATATGCCTGCTGGCGGAGACGTATAGGGGTCGAACCTACCGTGGACATTTCTGCCCACCACCGGTTTTGAAGACCTATCGCCCCAGAGCATAAAGGAAGACTTGCTTTTTTCCGTACACCTCCAGAGGAAAAACCTTTGGAGGCGTTATGCTTACTTTAGACGAAGCCTGGAACAGCTACCTTGCTACCCGCCATCTTACCCAATATGGGTACTTGACGGATATGAGCCGCTACCGTGTTCATCTGCAAAATTATTGGCACGGAAAAGGCCTGACGTCAATAAAAACCCTCGATATTCAGCTTTATACGAATCATCTGTTCGCCAAAGGCCTTTCTCCGCAAACTGTACGACTATGCCTTGGGCAGTTGCGGCGCATCATGCGGCGCGCCCACCGGTTGGGCCTGTTGGAAGGCCAACTGCCATACTTTGAAATGCCTCCAGCTGATAGTGTGCGTTATCGCTATCTTGAGCCGGATGAAGCCACCCATTTATTGCAGATTTTAGGCGATCTCTCTCAGCTCTGGCATGATATAGCCTTGCTTTCTCTTAATACAGGGATGCGAGCAAGTGAAATTTTTTCATTGCGTGGAGCAAATATAAATATTCCTCAAGAAAATATTATTTTACATAAGACAAAAAATCTCAAACAACGCATTGTTCCATTGAATGAAGTAGCCTTAGATATCATAAAAGAATATCGTAAAAGAAATTCAGAACTTCTTTTTCATCAAGAAGGTAGTTCTAACAAGCAGTTTGTGAAAATATCAAAGAAATTCAGAAAAGCAGTTGATCTAACCGGATTAAATGACGGTATTACAGATAACCGCTATCGTGTAGTTTTCCATACGCTAAGGCACACGTTCGCAAGTTGGCTCGTGCAACGTGGAGTTTCCTTACAGGTTGTCAGTAATCTTTTAGGGCATAGCTCGGTTCGCGTGACTGAGCGATATGCACATCTCGCGCCGGAGCAAGGCCGAAATGCACTTAAATTTTTGCCATATATATCATAGCATTATCTATGGGTAATGCAAATTTCTGCAATGCAGTGCAAATTTCTGCAATTATACTGACAAGTTTTGCAGAAATATGCTAATAGTTGCAAAAATAATCAATGAGAAAGAAGGCAGGACAGGTAAAGTAGTACCACTTTTCAAGTGGCTACTTTACGTCCTGCCCCCTCATGTGCCGGGGGAGGCTGGCTTACTCGCTTCGCTCGACGCTAAAGACAAGAGAGAAGAAGACATGGCAGAGGATGTGGAAAAACCCAGACGCACGGAACAGGTAAAAGCCTATGTGACCCCGGAGGAGTTCACTCTTATCATGGAGTCCAGTGAGCGGGCCGGGCTGAGTCTGTCGGAGTTTGCCCGGCGCGTGTGTCTGGGCTTCCGGGTGGAGAGCCGGGAGGACCAGCAGGCCCGGCGGGAATTACTGAAGGTCAATGCCAACCTGGAAGGCTGGGCGGCCTGCTCAAGCAAGCCCTCGTGGCCGGGAACAAGGAGCGGATTTATGGATTGCTCCACAAGATTGACCAGGCGCAGGCTCTTCTGAAAGCCAGGATTCGGAATCTATGATCAGCAAACGTGTGCACTGCCAGGCCGGGAACGACAACTACGGTCGTCTTGCCAACTACATAGCTGACGCCAGCCACCAGGGCGAGAAATCTCTGGTAAGCTGGTGCGCCGGCTGCTGGGCCGGAGATGACTACGAGCTGGCCATGCAAGAAGTGGCTGACACTCAGGCACTTAACACCCGAAGCCAGGGCGTCAAAACCTATCACCTGGTTGTCAGCTTCCGCCCGGAGGATGAAACCCGGCTGACGCCGGAAGCTTTCAAGGATATTGAGCAGCGTTTTGCCGATGCCCTGGGTCTTTCCGAACATCAGCGACATTGCGGCGTCCACGTCAACACCGAGAACATGCACATGCATGTTGCCTATAATCTCATCCATCCAGAAAAACTGACGCGGGTGGAACCGTGGAGGGACTACATCAAGCGGGACAAACTCTGCCGAGAACTGGAGAAAGAATACGGCCTTGTCGTGGACAATGGCCGAGACCAGGCGCGGGAGAAAAGCCTTGGCGACAAGGCGGCGTCCGTGGAAGCGCACACGGGCCGCCAGTCCTTTGAGGGATACGCTCAGAATCAGGGCGAGGCCATTCTGGCCCTGCTGGAAAACGCGCGCACCTGGGAGGACGTGCATTGCGCCTTTGCCCGGCATGGCTTGGAGCTGAAGCCGCGCGGAGCCGGGCTTGTGGTCAAAAACCGGCACGGGCGACATACGACCAAGGCCAGCGCCGTGCATCGTGAGTTGTCCCTGAAAAAGCTGGAAGCCCGCTTCGGGGCGTTTCAACAGGCCGGAAAGATGCTGGAAAGCGAGCGGCGCTATGGCGCGGATCCACTTCAGAAAGCGCCGGACCGGAACCGACTCTGGCAGGAATTTCAGGAGCAGCGCCGAGGGCGGAAAGATTCACTGGCGGCTGTTCGCCGAAAGTGGGCGGATAAACGCAAGGAGTTGGAAACCAGACCCATAGCGCGCAGGACCAGGGCAAATCTTATGAAGCTGACACGCCAGTATGAAGCCGAGGAACTTCATGCCGCGCGTATGGATGCCGGAGCGGACAATTGGCTTGATTTTTTGCGGCGGAAAGCCGCCAGGGGCGACGAAACCGCCCTGGCCGTCCTGCGGTCCAGACAGGAAGAAGTGTCGCCGGAGACATATCAATCCGTTCAGGAGTCACAGCAAGGCCGATCGAACTATCTGGCCAGCAAAACAGCCATTCTGGAAAATGCTGCCTTGTCGGCCAGGGCAAAAAATCGTCTTGTCAGCGTGGCGCTGATGGAAAGCCTGGCCAGTGGAGCCACGGCCAAAATTAGCAAATACGGCAGCGTCATTTATACGCTACCCGGAGGCGGGAAGATTTGCGACACCGGCAAAAGCATCAGCTTCAGCCCCGAAGCCAGGGCAACAGCACTGGCGTATATGTCCGCAAAGTGGGGAGTGCGCCGGCAAACCGTGGACAGGGCGTCAGGAGATACCATGTACACGCTGGCCAGCGGTCAGAAAATCCATGAGCGGAAGAATCAGAACGTCTTTGAACGGCCCGCCGCTGTGCGCCGCCAGCGCCAACTGGAGCGGGAGCGGAGTAAAGGAATGGAGCGATGACCTGGACGCCAGTAACACGAACGCAGGTTTAACTGGTGTCCGGAAACCAAGCTGGCCAGTTTAATAACTATATGAAATTTCAGGGAGTGAATTTTTATGTGCGTAACACGTTTTTTTGAAAAACCTCGTGTGAAACGCCTGGTCAACAGGGTCATCCGATGGTTGCAAAGGTTTCTGGCCGACCCTGGAAAGTGGTGGGAAAATCACAAGTATACCATGACCCTGATTGTGATTGTCCTGGTGGCTATAAGCGCTTTTAGCAAATGAAGGCGGAGTGTTCAGGGCAACACTTGCCAATGAAGAGCAGAGGCGTTATCTAAAAAGGGAACCCCGGCCCCTGCTGTGAACAGGAACCGGGGCTGGGCACGGCGCATAGCGCCTTGTGACACGGTCACCTGCTAGAGGCCAAGTCTTCGACCCCGTATCTGGTTGCGCAGATACGGGGTCACTGCTTATCTAGCCTTTGAGGCCAGCAGCAGAACCAGTATCAGCGCGAGGAACGTGGCAAAAACCAGCTTTCGCATGGTGATACCCTCCTTTGCTGCTAGCGCCGTGCCCAGGCGTTAGAGTTTGGAAGGGTGACCGTGCCCGCTTCTTATATCCGGATTCTTCCCATCCGGCAACGCTTTGCCGGGCCGTGCCGCGCGTATCCGGAACTGTTTGCGGTGATGGGCGGAAACGTGCCCGATCTGAGGGGCCTGTTTCTCAGGGGGCACGGCGGAAACAGCGCGGCGCTGGGAGTTCAGCAAGGGGATGCAATCAGGAATATTACTGGCGGCAGTCCAACCATGACCGGCGGCGGAGTAAATGACCAGACATCCGGCGCTATAGGTATGCATGTTTGGTACAGACAGAGTGCCAATACTCTTGGCGGACCAGGATTGACTTATGGGTTGAATTCAGAGCACATCCATAACCAAAAATTGGTAAGCCCCCGGCTTTGCTTGGGGACTCCCAAAGTTTGACTTTTACGGAAAAAAAAAATGGCCTCCTGATGAGAACCGCTCAAAGTTCCCAGAAGGAGACCATCGTGGAAATCAGACATTTAAACCATTCAACCTGGTATTGCAAATATCACGCGGTATGGATTCCCAGCTGTAACAAGCCCCGTCAAAGCCTGGCCCCGTAACGGTGATCCAGTCACCAAAATCAACACCTTCCGGCGGGATGGAGAAAATGTTCGCGGTCTTGGCATGTGCGGCCACCGGCGCACTGACCAGCGGTAACAGAAGTAAAGCCGCGCAGAGAAGAGAAAAGAAGCGCTTTTTCATAGGCTCTGTACTAAGAAAGGGTTTATAAAATAAAAATCTCCTTGAACATCAAAATTCAAGGAGATTTTTATTTTTTATATACAAACTATCTTTAGGACGTTGTGTACTTATACGACTTCACAACTCCTCCACTTGAAAACTCAATATGTAACATAGCATTCTCACTACTACTTTCACTACCACCCACCAATCCACCAACAACAGGTATAAAAGTAGTAGCTTTCAAATTACTCTCAGCTTTCATAAACTCATACGCCCAATATTCATTGCCATTTCTTTCCTTACCTATAGTGGACGGAGGACCCAACCACTCCTCAATCTCACCCTTAGTAGTACGACCTTCCTTTATCCTATCCTGTATTTCTGTAACACTAACACCAGATAATTTCTCATTTCCTCTCTGTATCTTCATACATCCAATGACACTAAAACAAATCATAACCATCAGAGATACCAATACTAATTTTTTCATATCCCCCTCCTAAAATAGTGTCATACTATCTTTCATCTCCTCCAACACAACAACCATTCCATCTCTTATTATATACCTATATTTCACCCTCCCTATATCGTTACTAGATTGAACAACACATCCTCCATAACCATACACATATCCAACACCTAACTTATTTGGCATCCAAATTTTTTCTGGCTTGCCCTCATATTCATAATAAATTTTTTTGCCTTTTGGCGCATCCTTATTAAGTTCAGATTCAACAATTTTCTTATAGTTTGATGGATATTTGCCCCAATTCCACGAGATCATTTCCTCTTGAGATGGTTGTTGTGAATATATTGCCCCTCCTTTATTTTGGACACAACTAATTAGAATAATTGATAAAATCAATAAAAATGACAACTTGAAAATTGATTTCATGTTATTCTCATTTCTCCTTTTTGTAGGTTACAAATGAAACCCGGTTATATCTGGAACCCGGTAAAAGTCAAGAAGGAAATTTGATATGAATAACCAATGAAAGAAGGAAATCAAATTTATCTTGAAATATCGAAGATTTTGGAGTATAGGCGGGTTGAGATTGGGATGAGTAAGCGGAAATTGAGTGAGTTATCTGGAATAACTCCTCCTTATCTCAGAGAGGTATTGAGAGGTGAAAGAAAACCATCTATCTTGATTCTTGTTTCCATTTGCAAGGTGATGGATCTGAAAGTGTCTGATGTATTCTTGGCGCTTGAAAATAATGAGAGGATTTAATGAATACCCTATTGAATAAAATGGATAAATTTATTGATGATGAAAGGATGAAAAAAGACAATATCTTTTCTATCGATTTTTATTTGGGTGAAGATTCAAATACTTATAATAAATTTGATGATGAATTACGAAAACATTGTAATAATGTATATAATACAAAAATATCATCAAATAGAATTCTTAAGTCAAAGCTAGATATAGACGAGCTCAGAAATATACTTATAAAATGGAAAATATCTCATGAAAATTTTAGATGTATTATTACGGATTATACGAATAGAAAAATACGATTTATTAATATTGACGACGATGTTGAAAGCTTGTTAATGAATGTATTTCACTAACTCATCATATTTTTTAGGATAGTGTTTCTTTAAAAATCATTTTAAATCCTTAGATTTTTCTCTAAGAATATCTTGAAGTGGAATAACAAGAACTCATCTTAAAGGAATAGGACCTCTTTCTTCTTCAATACTTCCTATAAAAAATCCGTCACTTTTAAGAACTTTTGGATCCATTAAATAATCCATAATATCTTCTCCTTTTTATTCAATTATAAAATTTCAATTTCTCTAGTAAACATATCTTATATAACAGGAATCAATTTTCTATCATTAAAACTCCTATACCTCTGTTTGCATATAATATTCATCAATTCCTCAATTTCATCAATCATATTGTCCACCCATACTATATAATTGTTCAAATATTTTGTTGCAACTCCATTAAATTTCCTCAAAAAAGTCTTCAACTTGGAATGATATGAATTTATATGATTAATATGATATATTCCATTTTTATGCTTTCCTGATTCAATTTCAATATGCTTACAACCAATACCTTCTGAAAACTTCCGATATGCACTATTACTATCACTACATATTATAGATTCAATCTCTATCCTATTCTCAAATAATCTATTCAAACTATCAATGGTAATTCTACCAAGATTCGAGATTTTCCCATATGAATTTTTATTCCTATCAATTGCACAAGTTACGCATACTTGTGCGTTTGATATTCCACGCTTATTTGCTTTTGTACCTCTATGATGTGATTCTCTTGGCAGATTTCTCATTCCTTTGTATGAAATATTAAAAAATGCTTCATCCACTTCAATGATACCATTTAATTTAATCTCTTTATCTGTTTTACTTGATATAACATCCAAAATTTTGTGTCTCCAAACAAATGCTGTTGTTTTATTAATTCCACATATTTCAGCAGTGTTCCTTATTGTGAAATGATTTAACATACAATCAATATATTTTTTCCATATTGAAATATCTTTTTTCGTACCCATAAGAAATGAATCTGTGACTTCATTAAATACACGTCCACAATTCTTACACCGAAATCTTTGATGTCCATTTTTGAAACCAAATTTAGTAATATTTTCTGTACATCCACATTTTGGACAGAATAAACCATTATGAAATTTAGCTTCAACTAGATTTTCTTGATTGGATTTGGATTCTGATTGGAGAATATGAAGAAGTTGAGATTTTTGCTCTGGATTGAGTGATTGAATGAGGTGATAGAGATTCATTTTTATACTCCACTTGTTTTCGTTAAAGTTAATGTATATAATATACTTAAATTTTCTAAAATTAGTTAACTTCCACAGACATCATTAATAAAATCAAATTTATAAAGAGAGTGGTTACTCGCAATAACCACTCTCTAAATGACCATCAAAATGGCATAGAATGATAACAATCATTCTGAATTATTATCAATATTATCTATTGTTTTATGACAATATAATAATTATTGATAATTATCTGAGGTGTGGAATTTGTGTTACAATATATCACTGTGAAAATGATACTTAGGGCTGTAGCGCAAATTCCTATGATATTAATGATTTCTGATCAGTACATACGCATGCCCTCCTGTATAATATTTGCATTGGGAAAATAACTGTAATATTTTCCCGTCTGATTGCCGTATATTATACAGGAGGATTTTTGAAATGTTAATTAAAATATATAGAATAAATTTTGTGTGTTGATGGGTATTATGTTTATGTTAGATAATATGAAAAAATAAATACTGTTTACAGGTTATCCAGGTTATCCCAGAGCCATTTGACAGCTTTCTTGGTAAGCTCCCAAATAGCAATCTGGGATAGACGCCTCAGCCAACAATGCTTCATAGGCATCCTCCTTTCCACCAACACACAACCCATTTAATATAAGGTATTCACTACTCCCGTCAATTTTGGAGAATATGAAGAAGTTGAGTGATTGAATGAGGTGGTAGAGATTCATTTGGATAATCTTTTGAAATATTTTCGTTAAGGTAAATATATCAAGGAGTTATCGTTTCGTAAACCCTTTCTTAGTACAGAGCCTTTTCATATGGAGTTCCTTTTCTGTTTAATGATATTTTCATATGAATACTTTTTTATATTAAATAATATTCATATGAAAAATTGTTACACGTTGTCCGGCCTTGGGTGTTGGGCCTCAAGGATTTTTTGCATCCGGAGCGAGAGCAGATGTTTGAACTTCCAGGCGAGGCGGATCAAGGCGCGTTCCTGGGCATTGTCCAGTTCTCCGCCTAGTTGCTCCTCAGGCAGTGAGAAATCCACTTTTCCATTTTCTTCTTTAAAAGCCGTTTTCATGTAGCGATCTACTTCCGGATCGTCAGAATTCAGAATATCGTCCAGAAGCAATTCAGGCTTCTGCCTGCTGATTTTCTTTCTCTGATTCTTCATTGTTGATCTCCTTCTGGCGTTCTTCCGCTTTGAGAAATAGTTTGACAATATTTAATCCTGTCTTTGTGTATTCTGGATCGGAAAATCTTAATTTACGTCTATTTAAGTGAAAGTGTTCCTTTCTGTTGACTTTTATAAGATTATCTTTAGTGAAATTTGTTATGTCTCCATCAGCAAATATGATACAATATTCCTCAGACAATGGCCCATTATATTGCTCCCACAAAAAACGCTGTTTTGAAATCCACCCCTTTTCTGTTTTTATTATAAAATATCCATTTCGCTTATCAAAATGCTCTGTAAATAATTGATGATCAGGAGTCCTTCCATTGCTAAGGCCAAGTTTTTGCAATTTATATTTTAGAATTGATTTTGTGATATTCACAGAAAAGTGCTCATTAAAATTTTTTAACAAGTCTTTATATGCTGTTTGTGTTATATTATTTTTTATATATTGAATCATGTCATCAGTAAAATAGAACTGTTCTGATACTTTTTTTCCTTTTCCATTATGCAAGTCGTGATAAATGCAAAATCCTTTTATTTGATTGACTGACTTGTTAAGATTGAAAATCGTATTAATTTTTTCAGTTAGTTCTTTGTAGCTCAATGATTTTACATGATGTTTTATAAACTCTTTCACATCATTGCGATATCTAATTTTTTGGCATAATCCTTTATTGTAGCAAATTCTGTGTATCGCATATGTGGATTTTCTTTGGCCGAATTTCTCA
Organism: Desulfovibrio sp. SGI.169; assembly: GCF_050313595.1. Taxonomy (NCBI): domain Bacteria; kingdom Pseudomonadati; phylum Thermodesulfobacteriota; class Desulfovibrionia; order Desulfovibrionales; family Desulfovibrionaceae; genus Desulfovibrio; species Desulfovibrio sp. SGI.169. The sequence continues at coordinate 15,028 of NZ_JBNPLS010000013.1, forward strand.
TTGAATTTTTTGGTAAGTTCGGCAAGAGTCATCTGATTCCTATGTGCGCGAAGAAAACTGATCATTTCATCGGAATACCTGAACATAAACGTCACTCCTCAAGAATTTCAGGCAGTATCTTGCTGCCAATCAGCAGATTATCAGCCGCTACTCTGGATCGAATCACAAGAGCATTGGCGGCGATAATATGGCCCGCAATTTTGCCGATGGCTCTGGTACGGCCAGCCTCATTCTCAACATTTTTCCAGTTCTCTTCCTTGTCATCCACAGGCAGCGCAGGCAGCGTATTCAGGTGCTTTCGGACAGTCTTCCGCGCTTTGCTCTGGTTAAGGACAGCCTTTTGCATCCTTTGTGTTCCGTGAGTCATTGTCCGTACTCCATATGAAAAAGGAAGACGGGCAGACGTCTGAGCAGGTTCAGGCGTCTGCTCCAGTCAGGTTGCAAATCATTGCTGAATGTCCGAATCCGGCCCATAGTCCGCGCCAAGAATGGAGGGCAGCAGCTTGTCGCCCCGAACCGTGTTGTCAGCGGCAATACGCGCCCGCAGCATCAGATCGCCGCTGTTGATAATGCGGTCGGCAATATGACCGATTGACCGTGAGCGCTCTATCTCTTCTTTGAGGGCATCACCTTTCAGATTTTCATCGCCCAGGCGCTCCAGCTCGGCAAAAAGATGATCATTCAGGTTAATGATCTTGTTCTTGGCCATGTGCGTGTCTCTCCTTGTTTAGGCGGCGGGTTGCGGAGTGGATTGATCCAGCGCGCGCAGCAGACTTTCCAGGCAAGCGCGTTGCGCCTGAAAGCTCCTTTCCAGATCAGGGGCGCGGAGCGGGAGCATGGGAGCTTCGGCCCTGATCCGTTGAAGCAGCAATTCGTTTTGGCGGACCAACTGCATGATTTCCACCTTGAGGCTCATCATCCTGGAGCGGGCTATTTCTTTTTGCAGGGCTTCGCCGTTCAGTTTCACATTGCCGAGCCGTTCAAGCTGATCAAGAAGTTCCTCGTTAAGCTTCTCGAAGTTAATCTGAGACATGGCATTATCTCCTTTGTTTTTCTTGATGTTTGCGAAGCATCAACTGCTTCCATGATTCTCTCCCTATATATTTTTATTTTGGTTGCCGTGTAGCTTCCGGCGAGTTTGAATGCTTCCTGCCAGCCTCAATGCGTTCACGCAGGGATGAGGCGACACTGTCTTTGCGTTGGTCCTTGTTGAAGCCGGCTTCACGAGTGGCGTTCCAGAGATTGCTGGCCGTGCCCCTGACCATGCCGCCCACGCCTTCCGCCCCCTGAGCCTTGGCGGCCATAGCGGCCCGACCTATATTGGCGACGCCGGAGCCGGCGGCCATACCCGCGCCCATCATGCCCGCGCCAATGGCCATGACCGTGGATGTCAACGCCTGGCCGGAACTGACGTGCGAGCCCTGGATGATACCCGCTACCGTGTCCGGGAGTTGCTTGACCAGGGCAAGGAGTACTATGGCAACGCCGATGAGAATGCAGATAGTGGGAAGATCAGCCTTTGGAGATATAGCGTCCCTCATAAAAGAGTAACCAATTCCGATGACAAGCTGCATAACAAAGAGCTTGAAAGCAACAGCGAGAATATATTTGAGAACATTGATTGCATAATCACGCATGAATGAAGATGCACCAAAACCAACTAAAATACAGGCGGCGAGCATGGCAATATACGCTTCGCATTTTATAAATATAACATGAGCTGTTATAAGGCAAAAGCATACAATAACTATGAATAACGCGATTACCATGCCAAAAATGACGCCTATTTTTGTAGGACTTATTGTGCCTATGACCTCCCAAACTTGACCGCACAAATCCAGTCCCATTTTAAATACATTGTCTGACGAATGCTGAATATCCCCCATTTCTCCAGCTATTGAAATCATTCCATTGATTATTTGATGTGACCATTCTTGATAATTATTGATGACAGCTAAAAAAAATCCTGCAATAATCAACACAAAACAAAAATTCTTGATCGTTTCACGTATATCAGAAGTACCAAGAGACATTTTTACGCCGAGCCATGCAACTTCTAAGACTGCACACCAATAGAAAACTATTTTTGCATACTTTTGAGCTATACTTGTCCACTTATCGGTTTTACTTGCAAAACTATTGACAATTTTTGCAACGATGTCAGAATCCGCATTGCCAGCAAATGCAATACTACTTGATAAATCTAAAATAAAAAGAGGAGATATCACAATGAGAAATATTCTTATCGCTATTGCTGTATTCATTTTTATTCCTAATGTTGTTTTTGCATCATCAGATGATATATTTGGTTTTTGGATCAGTGAAACAGCTCTTCCAAGCACTGGAAAAAAGGAAGTTCTGATTATTAAACATGATTCATTTCAAGAGGGAAAACAGCCTCCGATAGAATGCAAATTTCAAAAAAATGATGATAATACAGTCATAGATTTTACTGGTCCTTTTGGTGTTAATTTAAAATATATCGTGACGTTAAAAGATAAAAAATTATTTCTTGATTTTCCGACTGCTACTGGTAACCGTTCACAACAAAGTTATATTCGTATTAACGAAGAAAAAGCCCAACTCTATTTGAAATAGACACATAATTAAAAGCCTGGGTCGTCTATGGGCTTAAGGTTGAGCTTATTAAAGTCCGTAAGCCCTCGTGCCACTTCTTCCGAAAACTGACCTTCCTTTTCCCGCTTCACCTGGCCCGCCAGATCCGACTGAACCTTGGTAGCAATGAGTTCACGGAGCTGGCGGGCCTCCTGTATTTGCAGGGCCGCAAGTTGGTTCCCGGCCATGAGGGCTTTTTGCTGACCGTCCGGTGTGGACAGCAATTCGTTAATGTAGGCTTCCAGTTCTCCGGATTCTTCCAGGTCCCTGAGCTGGCTTCCGGAGAGCTGAAATGTCGCCCTGGTGGAATCATCCACCCGGCGGCTCCAACTGTCCCAACTGCTCCGGTAAGTCGCGCCCCCCTGGGAAAGCATGTTTTTGGGCAAACTGGCCAATTGTTTGAATTCGTCCTGAGTCTGGTAAAGAGCGTCATAGACGTTGCCGAGCCCGGCCACATCGTTGCGCAGGGTATTCAAAGCGCCCGTGATCTGCCCGACTTTGGAAAGCTCGTTGGATATCTTCCGGATGATGTTCGCGGGGAGCTGGACTGTGTTCTGAACCATATTGGTGTACTGCTCGATATTCTGCTGCACCATCTGCAGCTGGGCGGCTGTCTGCCGGATGGCCTCGTCATATTCCTTCATCAGCGTTTTGAGCTGTTCCAGGCTGGTGGCCTTCTCAATGGCCTGCGTCACCCTGTCGCTGCAATTGGTGCAGTAGACGGCTTTTGCGTGCCCGACAGCCGGAGCGCACAGAGACAAAATACCAATAAGAGGCAATGAAAGACGCATGAACATTCTCCCTGGAGTTAAGCGGCATTGTATTTTTCGAGTCAGACCCGTCTGGATTTCCATCAGAGCACCGCCCCGGAAAAGCTGAATGTGGAATTGACCATGCTTCCCGCGAACGCGATGAAAGAGATGCCCGCCACAACGCCGAGCAGCATTTTGAATGCCCCGCTGATATCTTCTCTGTTCATAAGGTAGATGATGCCGCAGATGCCCACAGCGGTGATACTGATGTACTTGCCCGCCGGGCCGGTAATGGTATTGACCACCTTCTCAAGCGGGCCGGCAAATTCGGTTATGCCGCCGCTGGCCAGGGCCAGATCCGGGCAGACTCCAGGGAAAAAGGCCAGAAACGCCAGAAAAAAAGCCTTGCGGTACATCGTCTCCCCCATCAGGCGACTGAATAGAGGGGCGTTGTTTCATAACGTCCCTCTTTCGTGTTGAAATTGTTGACGGAAATAATGGAAGCCAGCCGGCGACTGTTCGCGCGCGTCTTTTCCATGTGGATGATCAGGTCAACGGCGCGGCCAATCAGCTTTTGCTTGGGGCCGACGCCCGCTTCTTCCACCAGCTCTTCCAGGCGTTCCAGAGCCTCTTCCGCGCTGTCCGCGTGAAAGGTGCCGATGCCGCCCGGATGGCCCGTGTTCCAGAGCTTGAGCAGTTCCAGAGCGGCCGCGTCGCGCACCTCGCCCACAAGAATGCGGCGCGGCGCATAGCGCATGCTGACCTTGGCAAGCTGGCGCATGCCAATGCCCGCCAGCTCGGAAGTGAGGAAAAATACGGAATTGGGCGCGCGTGATTGCAGTTCCGCCGTGTCTTCCAGAATCAGCAGGCGGTCATGCGGACAAAGTTCATCCAGCTCATGAATGATGGCATTCACGAAGGTTGTCTTACCGCTGGATGTTCCGCCCACCACGACAATATTTTTCCGATCCAGAATGGCCTCGCGGATAATCCCCGGCACTTCCGGGCCAATAACGCCGTTTTCCAGGTATTCCGCCAGGGTGATGATGCGATTGGCCTTCTTGCGCAGGGAAAAAGACGCGCCCGGTCCCACCAGAGGCGGAAACGTGCCCTCAAAGCGTGAACCGTCCAGCGGAAAGCTTCCTTCAACCACTGGATGAAGGGCATCCACCGTGATGTTCAGGGCGCTTGCGGTCAGCGAGAGTATCAGTTTGCCCTGCGCCAGCGGCAGTTCCCCAACACATTCGTGTTCTTGCCCGTAGGCCTCTCTCCACAGTCGTCCGTCAGGGTTGAGCATGATTTCAATCACGGACGGGTCACGCAGCGCGTCCATGATCAGCGGCCCGCAGTTGTATTCCAGGCTTTCCAGGGTACGCGCATCAGCCATGCTGCACCGCCCGGAGGACAAAAACCGCCACATTGACCAGGGCGGAAAGCGCCATGACAGCCGTGCAGAGGTACAGCGTGGACCTGAAGCCGGACAGCGTGGCCGCGAAGTCCGCAGCCGCGTCACGGATGCCGTTGATGGTCACGTCAGCCAGCGTTTTCCGCAGTTCGGACACGCTTTTTTCCACGCCTTCTACGTAAGCCGCCGTCTGCTGGCCCATGAACGCGGCCAGCGCCTTTTCGTGCCTTTTCTGGAGTTGTTGCTGTTCGGCAAGGAAGGCATTGAGGATCGTCACCTGCATCAGCAGCGGATCATCCTTGGGCACGGCCAGGTCATGCTTTCGGGCCAGCAGGGCGCGCACGTCCTCCACGGACAGGCCCATGCCGTCCGGTAGGCACTGGCCCACTTCGGGCGCGGGCTGGGGCGGCTCGTTAGCAACGGCGGTATCAGAGGCGGAAACAGCAGCTTCCGGCCATTCTCTCATGCTTTCATCAGGAGGCAGATCGTCACTCATGTCAGCCCCCTACAGAATGTCCGCCTGCTCGACGCAGGAAAGAATCTGGTTCCAGTAGCGCCGCAGGCGCGCCTTGACCGCGATGGATGTGGAACTGCCGTTGATTGCCGCCTCAAAGCTCTGGCGTTTGGCAAGCAGCTCTTCCAGGTCCTTGCCGATCAGCGCCCGGTTGCCTTCAGGCAGCCGGATCAGCGCGTGGAACTGGTGCGCATGGTCCTTGTAGATTTTAAAATCCTCAAAGCTCATGCCGTCGATGGCAATTTCTCCAAAAAAGGGATTGAGCCAGACCAGCAGGGATGAATCGGGAAAACCACTCACCAGCTGGGCAAGCCCCTGAACCGTATCGCCTATGGCCTGCCCGCCTGTGATGATGGAATGGAAAAAGACCCTGTGTCCGGCATCCGCCAGGAGCGACAGCACGTCATTTTCCTGAAGGTACGCGCCGAGCGCGATGAAGGAAGAAGCGCCGTTGTCAACAATGACATGCGATCCTTTCGGGGCATTGGCGAGACTTTCCAGCAGAGTGTCAAACTTGCGGGCGTCGATATTGCCATCCCGCATAATGGCAAGCGTCGTGACGTTGAACTCTCTGAAGGCCGCCAGAGTGGCATTTACCGGGTCCGTGTCGTAGGCCATCACCTCCCTGCCAAAATGGCGCAATGCCTGATACAGAAAGGAAGCGACCATAGACTTTCCCACGCCGCCTTTGCCCTGCAAAATGAAATGAATTGTCGCCATCGTTACTCCGTTTTGGTTCCAAAGAGGTCTGCAAGGTCAATTACATCTTCACCAAAGGACGTTGATTTCTTTCTCCCTAGTATTTTGGGGCCGCTCCTGGCTGGGGCGCTGGCGGCGTTGTCGCTGGAAGCGGCTTCGGAAGCCTGCTTCACTGGCGGGGATGCCGCACTGTCATTAGCGCTTTTTGAACTTTTTAAGACTGAACTAGATGGCGTTGTACATTTTTGCCGTATTTGGTCCATTCTTGTGAAAAGTCCGAGAGCATATCTCCTGAATGTGTCATAAGACATCGTAATTTTGTGTCCGTCGTAAAATATTTTGTAGGCACTACGGAAAGAATGTCCTTTTTGGAAAAGCTCTTCCGCTTTTTTTTCGATAGCTAAATATTCAATACGTGCTTTTCTGGAATGAGTTATTTTCATTGTGCGATCACTGCCCCCCAACGGTATTGAGGCTCCAACTCTTGAGAAAGGTCAGCACCTCCATATCCGTATCCGCCTCATCCTCACACGGAGCTTTGCCCTGACGGTGCAGCAGGCTCCACAGCCCCCAGGCCGGGCCGCGTTTGCGCTGACCATCGGCAAAACGCGATAAAAACGCCTCAAAGGCCGGACGAGCAGCTTCCAGTGTCGGATCTGCCTGGTGATGCTCTTCCAGGCGCTTCATGCAGCGTTGAACCTGTTCCGCTTTTTCCGGTGTCATGGCCGACTCGGCTTCCGGCGACGCCGAGGCCTCCGGCGTTTCATCCAGCCAGCGGCGGCCACGGAGCCAGTTGACCAACTGCGGCACAAAGCGGCCATGTTCCTTGAGCCACATGGCCGAAGCCCTGAATTTTTCCAGCGCCGCTATCAGCACATCCAGCCCCGGAATCTCACCCTGCCGGCATAGACGATGCCATACGGAGCGGGCCAGCTCCTTGGCCTCCTTGCGCGGATACGCGGCCCAGAGCTTTTCAAATGCCGCATTAAGAGCGATAAAATCCCCCCCTTTGGGACCTTTTTCGCGCAGCCGGCTGCTTCTGTGCCGTTCAGCCGTTGGGGGGCAGGGGGGATACTTTTCTAGACTTTTCCTAAAGTTGTTTCTGTAGCCAAACTTTGCCTGGGGGTAGCCAAAGTTTGTCTCCTTTCTGACCGGGACGGCGGAGGCAGTGGACGCCGCCCCGGCACGGGGCCGCAGCAGCACATAAGTGGATGACCTGTAGGCTGTGCGGTGAATCGTCAACAGACGGGCGTTCGTCAGTTCGCCCAGCCAGTTTTTGATGCTTGAAACGCTGTAGCCCATTTCCTGAGCCAGATACTTGTGGGAGGGCCAGCAGTGATCCTTGTCGGAAGCGTGGTCGCAAAGGAGCGCATAGAGCATTTTCGCTCCGGGCGAGAGCTTTTCCCGCAGTACGAAAGATGGGAGAATGGGGCCGGTGATGCAGCCTCGTGGTATGAAAGTTTCCATGTCTGATACTCCCAGACAGGCCATGAAAAAGAGCGTAAAACAGAGCTGCGGAGCTTGACGCCGCTAAGCCTTTCGGCTAGAGTTAATCCACAAAATTTGCGGATACTCCCCGCAGATGGGCCTGACTGTTTGCCGCAGTCAGGCCTTTACTTTTTCCGGCCTATGTTTTTCTCAACAACGCTCCCGCGCTTGAGTGTTTCCGGGCGGCTGGCTCGTCAGGCCGTGGGCGCCGAGCCCACGGCGACGCTGGACGCAAATGCGCCAGCGTTTCGCCTTAAAAAAGGGAGGGGTTCTGTCTGTGCTGAGGCAGAAACAAAAAAACCCCTTGAAGCTTAAGCCTCAAGAGGTTTTCCTGTTCCAGTCTTCTGGAACTAAAATTTTTTGGAGATGTACGGAAATATGCTTTCTGGCGGAGACGTATAGGGGTCGAACCTACCGTGGACATTTCTGCCCACCACCGGTTTTGAAGACCGGGCGCCACACCGGTGACGACACGTCTCCCTACCGCAATGACTGTGGAATCATAAGTGAAAAGCATCGTCTCCGCAAGAGGCGGCTTGCCCTGTGCGGGAGACGCGCGCGCAAAAAACGACCTGTCGGGGCGGGCAAGCGCATGAATAATACCCAAAAATATCTGAAATTAGGTTTTATTGGCAGATAATTCGCAAGATACTTCCATGTGTAGTATGCGCGCATGAAAAGTACAAATATGTACGGATGAACAGTTTGTCTTACGGAACCAATCTTCAAAGGATAATCCGTTCCCAGAGGGAGAAAACACGCCTTAACTGATCGTCAGATTCTGGAGGCGTTCTTTTGCATTTTGTGTGAAGGATGCCGGTACAGGCGCTTCCTCCATGTTTTGGATAGTGGATGGCGGCCTTTATTCGCTATAAAAATCAGGGCGGGGATCGCTATGGAAGATTCTCATGCGCGTGCAAGGGCAAATTTCCTGAAGGCGACCATCCTTCAGGAACAGCGCCATTGTCCGAGCGAGCGGGCATGTGTCAGGCCTCTCATGGGGCTTTTTCGAAGGGTATGGCGCAACCAGATTGACCGCGGCCAGACGGGGACAATATGCCTTGCTTGCGGCGCGTTGCTCGCTCTGAACGAATGCAATGGCCTCGTGGCGACTTCTGCAAGAACATGTTCGCCAGATGCCCCGCCGGTCGTCCCGGAACCGTCGATGAAGTCGCCCATGTGGCTGAATTGCTTTTGGGGCCGCAAGGTTCATTCATCACCGGCGCGGATTTTCTGGTTGACGGCGGCGCCGCGGCCTCTTTCTTTTATGGTTCGCTTCGCCCTGAATCTGACGACAACAGGTGGAATCAGCTTTGCCGGAAAAGCCATTTGGCGTGATCAAGGCATGGCAGCACGGAATTGGTATATGCCTTCCGCCATGAAATGCCGGCAGCTTGTTGCCCCTTGCTCAGGGCTGGGAAGGGCCGAACAGAAGGGTAAGACGCGCGGCCAGAAATTCCAGCGTCTGTTCCGGCGTGCGGCGACCGCTTTTGACCTGCCATTCGGCGTCGGCCACGAGCGCCATGCCCTCCGCCAGGCCGCGTGGGCCAAGGCGCAAGGCCAATTGTTTTTTCAAACCGGCTTCCGACGGATGCAGGCGCACCCTTTCGCCGGCCCGGATTTGCCAGAGCAGGCGCAATTCCCGGGCCAACAGCGCCAGCAAAGAGAAAAGCAGGCTGTCGCTGTCACGGCTGCGGGCCAGCTCTCTCCAGGCGGCGGCCAGATTGCCGGCCTCCATATGGCGGATGCAGGCAAAAACATTGCATTCCGGACTCCAGGCTGCGGTGGCTGTCATGGCGGCGGTGATTTTGCCCCCGCCATCCGGGTCGCCGCTTCCGCGCAGCAGCGCAAGTTTTTGCAGCTCGTTTTCAATGGCCTGGGCGTCCGGCGGCACCGAGGCGCAAAACTGTTCCAGAGCGTCGGCTTCAAAGTTCAGCTCCAGCTCACGGGCGCGCTGCTGCACATGGCGTCTGACGCAGCGTTCGGTCAGGCCCTCGTGCCGCCATATCCAGCCCCTTTGATCGGCAAAGGCCATACAGCGCAGCTTGGCGATATGAGCCGGAATCTTGGGCTGACCCTTTTCCCAGTTCACTTCCAGACAGAAAAAGGGCCAGCACTGGGATGAGGGCCGGGCCAGAGCCTGGGAAAGCTTTTTCCAGATGGCTGCCGGCCAGAGCTGGGCCTGGCGGATCAGCAGGAGGCGTGACGCGCCGAACAGACCCTGCAGGCTGAGCTGCTCCCAGAAGCGCGGCGGCGGTTCTTCGTCACCCCAGTAGACATGCCGTTCCCAAGGGCCAGTCGCTGGCGGAAAGACGGCCAGTTGCTCCGTGATGCGGCTGCGGAGCAGGCGGCTGTCAGGGCAGACCAGAAAGCTGAAGCCGGGCCTGGCCTTTTCGTCGCTTCCGTTATGCGGGCTCATGCCGGGCGCTTTAATTGGCCACAATGTTGACCAGTTTGCCGGGAACCACCACCACCTTGCGCACAGTCAGGCCCTTTGTATGGCGCTGCACCGCAGGATCGGCCAGCGCGGCCTGTTCCAGGGCCGCCTTGTCCGCGCTGGCGGCGGCTTCCAGAGTACCGCGCAATTTGCCGTTGACCTGCAGGGCCACGGTGATCATATCCTGAAGGGTGGCGGCCTCGTCCCATTGCGGCCAAGACTCGTCGGCCAGCGGCGTGGGATGCCCCAGCCGTTGCCAGAGCTCCTCGCAGAGGTGTGGGGTGATGGGAGAAAGCAGGGTCAGCACCGTGGCCATAGCCGAGGAGAAAACACGCCTGTCGGCCTCGCCGCGGCCCAGTTTTTCGCGTGAAAGATACATGGCGTTGACCAGTTCCATGACAGCGGCAATGGCCGTATTGAACTGGAAGCGAGAGCCCATGTCTTCGCCGGCTTTTTTGACCGTGAGGTGCTCTTTGCGGCGCAGGTCGCGGCCTTCGGCGCTGGCGGCGTCAGCGGCGGAGGAGCCGCAGGCCTTGAGCGGAAGCAGGCGCTCTTCCTCTTCGGTGAAGAGCCGCCAGACGCGGGCGAGAAAACGCGACGCGCCTTCAATGCCGGAATCCGACCAGTCGAAATCCCGCTCCGGCGGAGCCGCGAAAAGGCAGAACAGGCGTACGGTATCGGCGCCATATTTGTTAATCATTTCCGTGGGGTCCACCACATTGCCCTTGGATTTGGACATCTTGCCGCCGTCCTTGAGCACCATGCCCTGAGTCAGCAGGTTGGTGAAGGGTTCGGCCAGAGCTTTGGGAAAGAACCCCAGATCGCGCAATGCCTTGGTGAAAAAGCGGGAGTAGAGCAGGTGCAGGATGGCGTGCTCCACGCCGCCAATATATTGATCCACAGGCAGCCAGTAGCGCAGGGCGTCGGGATTGAAGGGCGCTTTTTCGTCGCGGGCGCTGGTATAACGGGCGAAATACCAGGATGACTCCACAAAGGTGTCCAGCGTATCGGTTTCGCGTCGGGCGGGGCCGCCGCAGCGGGGGCAGGCGCAATTGGCAAAGGCCGGCGTTTCCGGCAAAGGAGAGCGGCCGTCTTCACGCACCTTCACGTCCAGCGGCAGCAGCACGGGCAGGTGCTCTTCCTTTTCCGGCGCCACGCCGCACCGCTCGCAGTACACCACCGGAATGGGAGCGCCCCAGAAACGCTGGCGCGAGATGTTCCAGTCGCGCAGGCGGAACTGCGTGGCGGCTCTGCCTTTGCCTTCCCGCTCCAGCCGGTCGGTCACGGCCTTTTTGCCCGCCTCGTTGTCCATGCCGTCAAAGGGGCCGGAATTGACCATGACGCCCGGCCCGCTCCATGCCTCGGTCATGGTTGCGGGGTCAAGATTTTCTTCACGGGGCTGGACGACAACCCGGATGGGCAGATCATACTTGCGGGCAAATTCAAAGTCGCGCTGGTCGCCGGACGGGACGCCCATGACCGCGCCTGTGCCATAGTCCGCCAGCACGAAATTGCCCAGCCAAAGCGGCACACGCTGGCCGGTGAAGGGGTGCAGGGCGTATGCGCCGGTGAAGATGCCCTCTTTTTCCAGATTGTCCGACTGCCGATCCAGGCGATCCATGTTGCGGATGCGTTCCGCAAAGGCGCGCGCCTCGTCGGCTTTTTCATAGCCTTCCAGAAGTTTTTCCACCAGCGGATGTTCCGGGGCCAGAGTCATGAACGTCACGCCGAAGAGCGTATCCGGCCTGGTGGTGAAGACTTCGATGGCGGAGACGCCGTCAACGGCTTTTTCCAGAGCAAAGCTGACGACCGCGCCTGTGGACTTGCCGATCCAGTTGCGCTGCATGGCCAGCACGCGATCCGGCCACCCGCCTTCCAGCCGGGAGAGATCAGCCAGCAGTTCGTCGCCGTAAGCCGTGATCTTCAGGAACCACTGAGTCAGATCCTTCTGTTCCACCCGACTGTCGCAACGCCAGCAGAGACCGTCAATAACCTGCTCATTGGCCAGTACCGTATGGCAGGAGGGGCACCAGTTTTGCGGGGCCTTTTTGCGGTAGACCAGGCCCTTTTCAAGCAGGCGCAGAAAGAAAGCCTGTTCCCAGCGATAGTATTCCGGGCGGCAGGTGGCGATTTCACGCGACCAGTCATAGGAATAGCCCAGCCGTTGCAACTGGGCGCGCATATTGTCGATATTGGCGTAGGTCCATTGGGCCGGATGCACATGATGCTTGATGGCAGCGTTTTCGGCGGGCAGGCCGAAGGCGTCCCAACCCATGGGGTGCAGCACGTTGAAGCCCTGCATGCGTTTGCAGCGCGCCACCACATCGCCTATGGAATAGTTGCGCACATGTCCCATATGTATGTTGCCCGAAGGGTAGGGGAACATTTCCAGCACATAGTACTTGGGCTTGTCGCTCTCGTGCGTGACGGCGAAGGATTTTTCCTCACGCCAGCGGGCCTGCCATTTTTCTTCAATAGCCTGCGGATTATAGCGTTCTTGCGTCATGTGCGGATACCGTGGAGGGATTATGGTTTGGCGGCGCGGGCGACGGGCGGAATCAGCCGATCGCTCTCCAGAGCCTTGGCCGCCGCGTCCAGAATGCCGTTGATGAAGTTTTTGGCGTTGCCTTCGCCGAACTGGCCGCTCAGTTCCAGAGCCTCGTTGATGGCCACCTTGGGCGGCACATCCTGCCGGTAGAGCATTTCAAACACGGCCAGGCGCAGCAGCGTCAGCTCGATACGGCCCATGCGATCCACCCGCCAGTTGCGGGAAAATTGACCGATGGCCGCATCCAGCGCCTCGCTGTTGTTCCAGACGCCTTCCACCAGTTCCCAGGCAAAGCCCGTGGGCTCTGTGGACAGGTCTTTTTCGTTCATGGCCGTATTGTGCGGGGAGAGCACAAAAGCCCGACGCAGTTCCTCCGGCGTTTGCGCCGGCGTGAAGGAGAGGCCGTACAGCACCTGAAAGGCCAGCTCGCGCGCGCCCCGGCGGGTGGCGTTTTTACCCTTGCCCATGAATTACAACTGCTCCAGCACACGGATGGTTTCCAACATGGCGGCGGCGGCCTCCACGCCCTTGTTGCCGCCCTTGGATCCGGCCCGCTCAATGGCTTGTTCAATACTGTCGCAGGTCAGCAGGCCAAAACCGATGGGCGTGCCGGACTGCAGCATGGCCTGCGCGATGCCCTTGCTGGCCTCGGCGCAGACATAGTCAAAATGCGGAGTGCCGCCGCGAATCACAGCGCCCAGAGCCAGAATGCCGTCATACTGGCGCGCGCTGGCCAGCTTCTGGCAGACCAGGGGCAGTTCAAACGCGCCGGGAATGCGCACCAGGGTGATGTCCGCCGGGTCAATGCCGTGGCGTTCCAGATAATCCTGAGCGCCGCCTGTCAGACGGTCCACGATGAAATCGTTGAAGCGGGTGGCCACGATGGCCACCTTCAATCCCTTGGCGTCCAAGCGGCCCGCGATGGTTTTGACTGCGTTCATGCTAACTCCTGTACTGTGAAGTCGATGGCGAAAAAGCTAAATAAAACCGTTGCGCAGCAGCAGTTCCCGGCTGACGCCCGCGCGCGCTTCCGTCGCGGCGGCGCTGCCCGCCCGCCCTGTCTGGCCTGTCATGCCGGCGGCGTCAGACCAGGGCGCGAGCAGGCTGCGCACATATTTGCCGATGAGATCCGTTTCCATATTGACGCGCGCGCCGGGCCGCCACTGCCGCATGGTGGTGCGCTTCTGCGTGTCGGGAATGATGTTGACCTCCAGAAAATCCGGGCCGCAATCATTGACCGTCAGACTGATTCCGTCAAGGCTTACTGAGCCTTTGGCAATGACTTCGGGGCCGAAGTTCGCCGGAAATTCCAGGCGGCAGCGCAGGGATTGCCCGGCGGGGCGCACATCGCGCACTGTGGCCAGACAATCCACATGGCCGCTGACAAGGTGGCCGCCCAGGCGGTCGCCCAGCGCCAGGGCGCGCTCAAGGTTGACCAGATCGCCCTGGCGCAACGCGCCCAGCGTGGTGCGCGTCAGGGTTTCAGCCGAGGCGTAGGCCGTAAAGCCATCGCGACTGTGACTTTCCACCGACAGGCAGGCCCCGTTGACCGCGATGGACTCGCCGTCAATGACATGTTCCAGCGGGAACAGCGGGCGGATAGCCAGGCGGCATTCCGCGCCGCTTTTGCGCAGGGAGCTGATTTCGCCCTGGCCCTGGATGATGCCCGTGAACATCTTTTTATTCTCCCTGGAGGGCATTGGCCGCCGCAAGAGGGCGCAGCAGCATGTGAATGTCGTCGCCGCAGAGGCTGGTTCGGCTGATTCGCAGGCGCAGGGCTTCGCTCAGGGTTTGGGGGGCGCGTCCAGAAAACAGGGGGCGCGCTTCGTTGTCGCCCAGCACCATGGGCGCAAGATGCAGGTGAAATTCATCCACAAGACCCGCTTCAAGCAGGGCCAGGGCCAGGCGGCCGCCGCCCTCGCAGAGCACATAAGGGCAGCCCAGTTCCTGTCGCAGGGTGCGGAACATACTGGAAAAATCCGGGCCGCCGCGCGGGCCGGGGCCCAGCGCCAGCACGCGCGCGCCCCTCTGACGTAAAGCCTGCGCCGCCGTGGAGGCCGCCGCGGCCGGCGAGGCCAGAAAAACCGTCTGTTCGGGCCGCTCTTTGAGCAGATGAAAATCAGCGTCCGGTTTGGGCAGGCGCGAGGTCAGCAGGCAGGCCAGAGGCTGCGGCCCGTCGGCGTTGTCGCCGCGCGCGGTCAGCCGGGGGTTGTCCGCCCTGAAAGTGCCGCCGCCCACCAGCACCGCGCCGCCGCACAAGCCCAGGCCCGCGCGCAGCGTTTGCACCTCGCGGCGTGAAGCCTCGCAGGTGATCCACTGCGAATGCCCATTGCGTGTGGCGATACGGCCATCCAGCGTGGCGGCCATCTTCAGAATCAGGTAGGGCCTGTCGGTGCTTTGCCAGACCAGAAAATCCGCCGCCAGATCGCGGCATTCCGCTTCGCAGACCGGGCCCAGAACCTCCACCCCGGCGTCGCGCAGACGGGCCGCGCCGCCGGCGGCCAGAGGATTGGGATCGGCCATGCCCATGACCACCCGGCTGATGCCCGCGTCCAGAATGGCCTGGGCGCAGGGCGGCGTTTTGCCCTGATGATTGCAAGGCTCCAGCGTGACCACCAGGGTGCAGCCCCTGGGATCCACGCCGTGCGCAACGGCGTCTTTCAGGCAGTCAATTTCAGCGTGATCCTGACCGGCCTGATGATGCCAGCCGCGCGCCACAATGCGCTTGTCACGCACCAGCACCGCGCCCACAGTGGGGTTGGGGCACGCTTTCCAGCGCCCCTGTTCCGCCAGGGCGATGGCCTCGCGCATGAAAGGAGCGAAATCGCGCTCAATCATGGCCTTTCTCTCCTCGCATGGCCCTGGGCATGCCGTTGACGCGGGGCGGAATAAAGGCAAACTGCTCCACGGTAACGCCCGCCTCTTGCAGCATGGCGGCAGCCAGTTCGTCGGGGTAGTCTTCGGCGTAGTAGATATGGCGGATGCCGCAGTTGATCAGCATTTTGCTGCACAGCACGCAGGGATGGGTAGTGCAGTAAAGTTCCGCGCCGGCGATGTTGATGCCGTGCACGGCGGCCTGGATAATGACGTTCTGCTCGGCGTGCAGGCCGCGACATATCTCATGGCGCTGTCCCGAAGGGATGCCCAGTTGTTCCCGCAGGCAGCCCGCCTCCAGACAGTGGGGCACGCCGGCGGGCGCGCCGTTATAGCCTGTGGCCAGAATGCGTTTGTCCTTGACGGCCACGGCGCCTACCCGGCGGCGGGTACAGGTGGAACGCTCGCTCACCAGGTAGGTGATGTTCATAAAGTAATCAGGCCAGGGCAGTCGTTGCATAGGGCGCTCGCAAATGGATTTGGGGAAACGCCGCGTAAAGCGTCGCCTGCGGCCTTGTGAAGCAAGACCGCCCGCAAGTCGTGAAAGGGGAAAAGATTAACCTTTCCTGTCAAATGAACGACTTGGCGTGACTTTCCCCGGAAGGCAAAAGCCTCTTGGGGCATGAAGCAGATTTATTCGCAGAATAAGCCAGCGCTTCCCCGAAGCAGTTTACACAGAGGCGGCCCAAAAGCAAGCCGCGCCGAAGCGACGAGAAAAACGAAACAGGCCGCGCGGACGGCCTGTTTCATGAAGGGATGGCGCGCGTTCGGCGTGAGGCGTTCCGCGTTTTCAACCTTGCGGCATCGCAAAAAAACGCTGTTTTCCGTTTGTCCCTGTCAGTCCGCGCTGTGCGCCTCTCGCTTTTGTTTTATCGACAATATCGCGCCGTTCACGCATAAAACGCTGGAGGGCGCTTACCATGTGAACAGCGGGAACTGACGGGCAAAATCCTCCACATTTTTGCGAATGCGGGCCAGTTCCCGGGCGTCTTCGCGTTTTTCCAGCGCTTCCACAATAAAGCCGCCCACGGTTCGCATGTGCTCCTCACGCAGCCCGCGCGTTGTCAGGGCCGCCGTGCCCAGGCGTATGCCAGAGGTCACAAAGGGCGAGCGGGTTTCAAAGGGCACGGTGTTCTTGTTCGCCGTGATGCCCGCCTGATCCAGAGCCAGCTCGGCGTCCTTGCCGGTGATGTTTTTGTTGGTCAAATCCACCAGCATGAGGTGATTGTCCGTGCCGCCGGAAACCAGCTCAAAACCGGCGTCCGTCAGGCAACGGGCCAGGGTGGCGGCATTGTCCAGCACATGCCGCTGATAGGCCGCGAAGCCCGGACGCAGGGCTTCGCCGAAGGCCACGGCCTTGGCCGCGATGACGTGCATCAGCGGCCCGCCCTGAATGCCGGGGAAAATCTGGCTGTTCAGGGTCTTGGCATTGTCTTCGCTGGAAAGAATCATGCCGCCGCGCGGCCCGCGCAGGGTCTTGTGCGTGGTGGTGGTGACGATATGCGCATGGGGGATGGGGCTTTCATGCAGGCCAGCGGCCACCAGACCAGCGATGTGGGCCATGTCCGCCAGCAGCTTGGCCCCCACCTCGTCAGCAATGGCCCGGAAGCGGGCAAAGTCGATGCGGCGCGGGTAGGCGCTGGCGCCGGCCATGATGACCGCGGGTTTGTGCTCACGCGCCAGGGCGGCCACCTCGTCATAATTTATGCGGCCGCTTTCCTTCTGCACGCCGTAAGAAACGATGTTGAAGAGGCGGCCCGAAAAATTGACCGGGCTGCCGTGGGTCAGGTGACCCCCGTGAGAGAGATTCATGCCCAAAATCACGTCGCCGGGCTTGAGACAGGCGAAGTAGGCGGCCATATTGGCCTGGGAGCCGGAATGGGGCTGCACGTTGACGTAATCGCAGTGAAAAAGCTGTTTTGCCCGGTTCTGCGCCAGCGTTTCAGCCATATCCACATATTCGCATCCGCCGTAGTAGCGCTTGCCGGGGTAGCCCTCCGCGTACTTGTGGGTCAGCACGCTGCCCTGGGCTTCGCGCACGGCGGGCGAGACAAAGTTTTCCGAAGCGATCAGCTCAAGTTTGCTCACCTGCCGATCTGACTCCAGCATAATGGCCCGGGCCAGCTCCGGATCTTGAAGCAGAATTTCGTCCATGAATGCCTGTCCTTTTTGCTTAAAAAACGCTGCCCGCCGCAGTGGCGGGCAGCCTGCCTGTCAGAAAGAGAGTGGGGATTTCGCGCCTATGCAACCCATTTTTTCAGAATCAGGCTCGCATTGGTGCCGCCAAAACCGAAGGAATTGCACATGGCATACTCGCAGGCCATGCGCAGGGAACCGTCGGGCAGGTAGTCAAGATCACATTGCGGATCGGGATTTTCCAGATTGATGGTGCCGGGCAGCATCTCGTCGTGCAGGGCCAGGGCGGTGAAGACCGACTCAATGCCGCCCGCCGCGCCCAGAAGGTGGCCGGTCATGGACTTGGTGGCGGATATCTTGATTTTTTGGGCGTGTTCGCCAAAGACCAGCTTGATGGCCTTGGTTTCCGTGCTGTCGTTGAGCTGTGTGGAAGTGGCGTGGGCGTTGATGTGCCCCACAGCATCCGGCGCGATGCCCGCTTCGCGCAGGGCGTTGCGCATGGCGTGGGCCATGCCCTCGCCGGTGTCGCAGGGGGCCGTCATATGGTACGCGTCGCCGGAAGCGCCGTAGCCGGCCACTTCGGCATAGATTTTCGCGCCGCGCGCCCTGGCCGATTCCAGGCTTTCCAGCAGCAGCAGGCCCGCGCCCTCGCCGATGACAAATCCGTCGCGCTTGGCGTCAAAGGGTCGGGACGCGCGCGTGGGGTCGTCATTGTAGTGGCTGGAAAGCGCCTTCAGGGCGGTGAAGCCGGCCACGCCCAGGGGCGTCACAGTGGCTTCCACGCCGCCGGAGATGACGGCAGAGGCCCGGCCCAGCAGAATTTCGCTGAAGGCTGTGCCCAGCGCGTGGATGCCCGAAGCGCAGGCCGTGGTTGTGACGATGTTCGGCCCCTTGGCGCCGGTGAAAATGGATACCTGCCCCGGCCCCATGTTGGAAATGAGCATGGGGATCATGAAGGGCGAAATTTTGTTGGGCCCGGCTTCCAGCAACTTGGTGTGGTAGGTTTCCAGAGTATGGAGGCCCCCAAGGCCGATGCCGAGAATCACGGCCACATCATAGGCGTTGGCCTCGGTGATTTCAAGGCCGGCGTCCCGCAGCAGCATCTTGGCCGCGGCCACGGCGAACTGGGTGAAGCGATCCATGCGCCGCACCTGCTTGGGAGGCATGTAGTCCTCAGGCACGAAGTTTTTCACTTCGCCGGCGATACGCGAGTCATAGCCCGAAGCGTCGAACAGGGTGATGGGCGCGATGCCCGACTCGCCGGCAAGCAGGCGTTTCCAGGTGGTTTCAATGTCGTTGGCGAGAGGCGTAACACCGGCTACGCCGGTGATCACTACGCGGGGACGGGTCATGCGGACTCCTTTTGGGCGGGGGGCCTGATTCCCCCCGCTCGACGGATAACTGCCGGCTGGGCAATCTTTCGTTGCCGCCTGAACGCCGGGCGTCGGCGGATACGGCAAAGAGCGCCTCTTCCGGCCGCGGTTCTTTACGGCAGAGGAACCGCAGCCGGGCCATGACTATTTTTTGTTTTCAATGTAGGCGATGGCGTCCTGAACCTTGAGAATTTTTTGGGCGTCGTCATCGGCGATTTCGATGTCGAATTCTTCTTCCATAGCCATGATCAGTTCGGTCAGGTCCAGGGAGTCGGCGCCGAGGTCTTCCACAAAGGAGGCTTCGGGCTTCACTTCCTCGGCGTTCACGCCCAGTTGGTCCACAATGATCTTGGTAACTTTTTCCGCGACGTCAGACATGGTATCCTCCAGATAGTAGTAACTCTTTTATCGTATGCCCCGGGGCCCGAAGGGCGCCGGGCCGTTGCCGCGTGGGAAAGCTTTTTCAGCAGTACATGCCGCCGTTGACGGCCAGCACCTGTCCGGTAATGTAGGCGGCTCTGTCTGAAGCCAGAAAAGCCACGGCCTCGGCCACATCCTGAGCCTCGCCCATACGCTTCAGGGGGATGGACTCCACATAGCTGGCGCGCACGTCGTCGCTCAGATCCGCCGTCATATCCGTTTCAATAAAGCCCGGAGTCACGGCATTGACCGTGACCTGGCGGGAGGCCAGCTCCTTGGCGCAGGATTTTGTGAGACCCAGCATGCCCGCCTTGGCCGAAGCGTAGTTGATTTGCCCGGCATTGCCCATCTGGCCCACCACAGAGGAAATATTGATGATCCGTCCCTTGCGGTTGCGGCTCATGATCTTGGCCGCTTCGCGGGTGCAGACAAAGGCCCCGCGCAGATTGACGGCCAGCACCTTGTCAAAGTCCTCGTCTTTCATGCGAACCAGAAAGCCGTCCTTGGTGATGCCGGCATTGTTGACCAGCACGGCCAGATTGACTTTATCCTTGATTTGCGCGGCAAAAAAATCCGCCACGGCCGCGCTGTCGGCCACGTTGAGGGCGAAGGCGCGGGCTTGGCCGCCCGCCGCGACAATTTCGGCCACGGTCTGTTCCGCCTCTTCGGGGCGGCTGACATAGGTCAGAAAAACCTGAAAGCCGTCGCGGGCAAGCGTACGGGCTATAGCCCGACCAATGCCGCGCGAACCGCCCGTCACCAGGGCTGTGGGAAGGGCGTCGGAAAGCGTGGACTGCGTTGTGCTCATGCTGGTTCTGCCTTTGCTGTGAAAACGTGGAACGCTCTTTATAGCTCAGACAAGGGGGAATTTCAATGCGCGCACAGGCCCGGCGCTCAAAAGCGCAGCAGGGCGGCGCCCCAGGTCAGGCCCGCGCCGAAAGCCGTCATCAGCACGCGGTCGCCGCGTCTGATCCGCCCGGCGGCGCGGGCTTCAGACAGCGCCAGGGGGATGGATGCCGACGAGGTGTTGCCGTACCTGTCCACATTAGTGAACACGCGGTCGCCCTCGACGTTCAGGCGGGCGCCCACCGCTTCAATAATGCGCATATTGGCCTGATGCGGCACAAAAAGATTCACGTCACTGATGGAAAGATGATTGCGTTCGAGAATTTCCTCGCAGACCCGCACCATCTGGCGTACGGCATGCTTGTAGGTGTCGCGTCCCTGCATGGCGATGAAAAAGCTTTCATCCACAGGCTGGCCCTGAGCGTAACGGCAGGCCGTGCCGCCGCCCACGGTGATCAGGTCGCGCTGGCTGCCGTCGCTGCGGCAGATGACGTCTTCCACCCCGGCCAGGGGGTTGTCTGCCGAGGCGCTCAGCACGCAGGCCGTGGCCGCGTCGCCGAACAGCACGCAGGTGGAGCGATCGCTCCAGTTGACGCGGCGGGTCAGGGCTTCGGTGCAGACAAAGAGAATGCGCGCGTCGGGCGATTGGGCCAGCATGCCCTGGCAGATGGAAAGCCCATACAGAAAGCCGGAACAGGCGGCGCTGAAATCAAAGGCCATGACCGGCCCCGCGCCCAGCTTACCGGCCAGAATGCAGGCGACGGAAGGCGAAAGGGCGTCCGGCGTGCAGGTGGCCGTGATGATGTGGGTCAGCTCGTCCACCGCCATGCCGGCGTCATCCAGAGCGCGCCTGGCGGCGACCAGGCCAAGATCCGAGGCGTTGTCCGTATCCGCCAGCTTGCGACGCTGCCTGATGCCGGTGCGCGTGACGATCCATTCATCGTTGGTGTCTACCAGTTCTGTCAGATGGGCATTGGTCAGCACCGTGTCCGGCGCATGGGCGCTCAGCGCGTGCAGATGACAAGTTGCGGTCATGGCGGATCCGTAGTCAGTTTAAATGGCGCGGGAGAAGCGGGTCAGTTCCTCGTTGGCCAGAATGGTTTCGGCAAGGCGGTCATTGGTGCCCTTGCGCACAAAGGCCCCGCTCATCTTGATGGCGTTGCTCATGGCGCGGGCACTGGAGCGGCCGTGGCAGACAATGGCCAGCCCCTGCAGGCCAAGCAACGGCGCGCCGCCATATTCGGCATAGTCGATGGTCCGGGCGAAATGCCTGAATGCGCCTTTGGCCAGCATGCCGCCCAGAGCGGGAAGCAGACCGGAGGTGAAGACGCGTTTGAGCATGCGCACCAGAGATGCGGCCAGGCCTTCGCTCATCTTGACCACCACATTGCCCACGAAGCCGTCGCAGATGACCACATCAATGTTGCCGGTGAAGATGTCGCGGCCCTCGGCGTTGCCGATGAAGTTGAGATTCTGGGCCATCTTCAGCAATTCATAGGCTTCCTTGACCTGTGAGTTGCCCTTGCCTTCCTCCTCGCCGATACTCAGCAGACTCACGCGCGGAGCGGCGTAATTGAGCAGATCGCGGGCAAAGGCGTCGCCCATGAGGCCGAACTGAAAGAGATGGTAGGGCCGGCAGTCCACATTGGCTCCGGCGTCCAGCACCACCACGGGATTTTTTTCCGTGGGCAGCAGGGCCGCCAGGGCCGGACGCTCCACACCGGGAAGCCGCCCCATGATAAACATGCCGCAGGCCACCGTGGCCCCGGAATGTCCGGCGCTGACCACGCTGTCGGCGGCGCCTTCCTTGACCAGGCGACAGGCCACCTGGATAGAGGCGTTTTTCTTGCGGCGCAGGATGTCCGAAGGCTTTTCGTTCATGTGCACCACATCGTCAGCCTGAACAATATCGAAATGCGCGTTGGCGAGGTCAATCTTGCTCAGCTCGGCCTCAAGCTTGGGGGTGTCGCCCACAAGCAGAACGTGCAGATCATGGAGCCGGGCGGCCTCAATGGCGCCCGGCACCACCACGGAGGGGCCGAAGTCTCCCCCCATGGCGTCCACGGCGATGATGGGGCGTTTGCTCATTATTCGGCTTCGTTTTTGGCGACCACCTGACGGCCCTTGTAGGCGCCGCAGTTGGGGCAGACGCTATGGGGCACGGTGGGTTCGCCGCAGGAGCAGTAGATGACGGTAGGGGCGGCCACACGGTCATGGGAACGGCGCATGCCCTTGCGGGAGCGGGATTTTTTATTTTGCTGAACAGCCATGGTATTCTCCTTTTCCGACAGGGCCGGATGCTTGATCGAACATGATGTTGGGCAGGGTTGCTCCCAGCCGCAAGACAAAAAAGCATAGCTGAATTTTTTGCAAATGTCTAGGGTCAGCCGCCATTGCTCCGCCCGCTGTAAAGCCGCCTTCCCCGCCTGATGGCGTCGCAGGGCCAGTATCGGGCTATTGTGGCGGAACACAAACAGCGACATCCCTAACCGACAGCGCATTCATAAGGCCTGACTCTAGGTTTTATGCAGGGTAAGCCCGCGCAAAACCGCCAGCCGGGGGTCGCCCTCGTCCGGGATGCAAGCGCAGTCGCCGCTATTCAGGTTGGCGCCGCACTGTGCGCAGAGCCCCTTGCAGTCCGGCTTGCAGAGCGGGTTGACCGGCAGGGCCAGCATGAATTCCTCCCAGCAGACGGCCGCCAGGTCCAGCATGGGCGCGTTACGCTCATACACGATGCGGCTTCCCGCTTCCAGCGCCAGATTGGGCGTTGCGTTTCCGTTCCGGGCGTTCTCGGCAGCCGGGGCGTCTTCGTCAGGCAGTTCCTCAAATTCCTCGAAATCGCTCCGAATGTCGGCCACGGCATCTTCTGCGCAACGGTTGCAGGGCAGGATGACCTGTCCGTGCAATTCGCCGCGCACCAGGCAGCCGCCTTCGGCGGGCAGCACGCTGATATGCGCCATGAGGGGGGCGCTTATGCGGCAGTCCATCTCAAATTCCTGCAAGGGCGTCCGCCAGATGTCCTGGTCGTCCAGATCAAACTGCTTGCCATCCGGCGGGAGATCGTTGATGGAAACACGGTAGTTTTGCATAGACGCCTCAAGAGGTGCTGTTCATACCCGCCGCCCCCGCTCCTGTCAAGGAACAGCGGGTGAATGGGGGCTCAGGAATCGGTCAGGAGCAGGGCCGCGGCGAGGCCGGCAAACACCAGCCCTGCGGCCCTGTGGGTCAAAACCTGACCGCGCCGGGACCGGTTGAACCAGAGGGACAGGCGACCGCCCAGGGCGGCCACGGAAAAGAAAACCAGAATGGTGGCCAGCATGAACAAGGCCCCCAGCATCAGCACCTGACCGGCCACGCCGCCCGACTGCGGGTCGCAGAACTGGGGCAGAAAAGCCAGGAAAAAAAGCGAGACCTTGGGGTTGGTCACGTTCATCAGAATGCCGCGCCGGTACAGGGCCCCATAACCGGGAAAGGCGGCCTTGCCGCCGCCCGGGGCATGCGTCGACAACGCCCCGGCCCGGAAGGACAGCCAGGCCAGATAAAGCAGGTAGGCCGCCCCCGCCCATTTGAGGATGGCGAAGGCCGCGGGCGAGGTTTGAAGAAGGGCCGCCACGCCCAGAGCCACGGCCGTGGTGTGCGCGCACAGGCCGGTCACCAGCCCCAGCGTGGTCGCCAGGCCCGCGCGCACGCCGTAAAGCGCGGACTGGGCAAGCACAAAGATGTTGTCCGGGCCGGGCGCAACGCCCAGGAGGAGGGAGGCGGCGAAAAAGGTCAGCAGAACTTCCGGGCTCAGCACGGCGCGATGCCTCCCTGTTGCAAAAAAAGGGCTTTCTCGGCTCTGGGGCGGGCTTTGACCGCGCATTCCAGACGCAAAGCCGCGCCCTTGCGGGGGCAGGCTCGGCTGGCCAGCAAACGCACGGGCCGCCGGCCTTTGGTGTAACGGGCGCCGCCGGGGGCAAGGCCGTTGTGCTGGGCCAGCCGCCGGGCGAGGTCGGTGGTGATGCCGCAATAGAGCGTGCCGTCGGCGCATTCCAGCAAATAAACGTGCCAGACGTCCGGGTTTTTTCCGGTGCGGGCCGGTGACGACGGGCCGCGCGTGACGTTGTTCCGAGTCATATCCGCCAGTGCAGGGTGGTTTGTCGTTCCATCAGTCAAAACCGCCGGCAAGCCAGGCGGTCAGCAGAAAGCTGATCAGCCAGTTGCCCATGCGCCAGAACCAGGGATGGGGTTGACGCCCCCGCATCAGCAGGCGCATGTCGCGCAGACCGCCCGTCACGCTGCCTATAGCGTGAAAAAATACAAAGCCGATGCCCGCCAGCAGACCAAACTGCGCCAGGCAGACCAGAAAAATCGCAAAGCTGACGCAGGGCGCGAGGCAGGCGTTTTGTGGCGCGCGCCCGCTGGTCCAGACCCGACTGAAATGCAGGCCGCCGGAGCCGAAGCCCTCAAAACGCGCGCCGCCAAACATGGACTCGTGACCGTCGCGACGGTGCTCCTGCCCGGGTTCCAGCACTTCGGCTTCCAGAACCCGGCGCTGGTTTTGGTTTGCTGAAGCGCCGGAAATCCGTTTCGGCAAATTGCCGCCGTGCGGATCATGCGGCTGGCTGGCGGGAGGGGTCATGCGGTTCCTCCTGGGCGGTGCGGGTCATGTTGCGCCCCGGGCCGCCGGAAAAGGGAAAAACATTGTTCATGTTCCGTTTGTGCCTTGTGCCGGGGCCAGCGTCAAGTCTCCTTGCCTTCGGGCAAGGCAGGCGGTATCCTTGCATGCCAGAAAAACAGCCGTCAGGCATGGAAGCATGAAGGAGAAAAGCATGAAAAAATATTGTCTGGCTGTTCTGCTGGGCGTTGTCATGGCTTGCGGCGGCAATGGGGCGGACATGACCCGGGCGGCCTCCGACATTGCCATGGCCGCGGCGGACAAAATCATGCGGGATGCCTGGATTGCCTATAATATCGGCGATTACAGGAAGACCCTGCGACTGATCCGGCCTTTGGCCGGAGACGGCAACTCCCGCGCCCAGGTACTGCTGGGCCGTTGTTATGAAAACGGCCTTGGCGTGGCGCAGGATATGGCCGTGGCCGCCCAGTGGTATCAGCTGGCCGCCGAGCAGAACGACAGCGAGGCCCTGGTGCTGCTGGCCTATTGTTATGAGGTGGGCGCCGGGACGCCCAGAAACCCCGAAGCGGCGGCGGCCCTGATGACGCGCGCCGCCAAGGCCGGCTACGCCGAGGCCCAGTTCAACCTGGCCCTGTATTACAGCCAGGGGCTGCACCAGACCGCCAAGGACCAGAAAGAGAGTTTTCGCTGGGCCAAACTGGCGGCGGATCAGGGCTATGCCCAGGCCGAACGCTTTGTGGGCGCCTGCTATGAATACGGCATCGGCGTGGGGGAAGACCCGGCGGAAGCCGCCATCTGGTACAACAAGGCGGCCGCGCAGGGGCTTGCCCGCGACGGCAATGTGTTCAACCGTGTGCGCGGGTACAGCATGCCGTAACTTTTTTATGCAAATGGCCGGTCATTGTGGCCGGATATTTGCATAACATATGCCATGCAAAGCAAGGAATCACATGACGCGCTCATCGCGGCGGCCATGCGCAACCTTCCCACCGGCGCTTTCATTTGCGACAGGGAAGGCATTGTGCAGTTCATCAACGCCGCTTATGCCAATTACCTCCGTTTGCGTCCGGAGGAAGCCGTCGGTCGCCATATTACTGAGCTTATTCCCGATTCGGGCATTCCGGCGGTGCTGCGTTCAGGCAAGGCTGAGTTGCGTCAGATACGGCGTTTTCCCAACGGCGGCTCCACGCTGATTGTCAACAGGGTTCCCCTTTTTGACAAGGACGGCGAACTGATCGGCGCTCTGAGCATGACCCTTTTTGATATGGCGGATCAGGTCAGAGAACTGCTGGAGCATGTGGGCTGTCTGGATAAAAAGGTCAACTCCTGTCAACGGCGGATCAAAAGCGCGCTTTCAGCGCCGTACAGCATTGAATCCATTGTGGGAGAAAGCGAGAGCATCAGGACTTTCAAAGCCCTTTTGCTGCGTTACGCCCATACGGACGCGGCGGTGCTTATTCTCGGCGACACGGGCACGGGCAAGGAACTGGCGGCGAGCGCCATTCACAGCGCCAGTTCACGGGCTGACGGCCCGTTTGTCTGCATCAACTGCGCGGCCATTCCCAAAGAGCTTTTTGAATCCGAGGTTTTTGGCTACGCGCCGGGCGCTTTTTCGGGCGCGCGCAAGGAAGGGAGCATCGGCAAAATCGAGATGGCCCATCAGGGAACGCTTTTTCTCGACGAGGTGGGCGACCTGCCCCTGTCGGCGCAGGCCAAGCTGCTGCGCGTGCTTGAAGAGAAGCGTCTTTTCCGCCTGGGGTCAGCGCAGCCGCGAGATGTGGATTTTCGTCTGGTGGCCGCCACCAATCGCGATTTACGGGCCATGATCGCGGCGGGAACCTTTCGCGAGGATCTGTGGTATCGCATCAACTCCATGAAGCTGTGTCTGCCCTCCCTTCGTGAACGCCGGGAGGACATTCCCCTGCTGGTGCGTTTTTTTCTTGATCACATGGGCGCGGGAGAGACCGTCTGCACGGAAGAGGCCATGAAAACGCTTCAGGAATATTCCTGGCCCGGCAATATCCGCGAACTGCGCAATGCCGTGGGATATGCCCTCAGCCTGTGCAGCGGGGGGCGGATTGACGTGCACGATCTGCCGCTGGAGTACAGCCGGGCCGGGCGGCATCAGGACATGACGGTCGGTTCCTTGCAGACAGTCCGTATGGATGCGGAAGGGCTGGCTATAGAAAAAATTCTGCGCGAAACCGGCGGCAACAAGGTCAAGGCGGCGGCCATATTGGGAATTTCCAGGGCCGCTTTGTATGAGAAAATTAAAAAACTGCGTATGCTGAAAGTTTTTGATGACGAAATGTTCACGTCAAAGGCTCGTGATAAAAAACGCGAACGATCATAAAATGTCAATTTGACGAGACACAAGACGTCTGTTGTCCAGAAAACAGGACAATTTTTTTGCGGGAACCTCCACAGGCAAATGTGGGGGTTCTTTTTTATTTATATAAATTATCAAGTTATAAAAAAGAGGATGCGGGTTTTCCTTGGTATGCTATTTGTAATTTTATGCACAAGTTTCAGCGAGCAATGTTCACCGCCAGAAGCGCGCTTGCCCGCGGTCACATTCAAAAGAGAGGAGATAATGAACAGAAACAGGCGGGAGAAATGCCTTGAACAACGCCAAACATGAAATGCGAAAAAAGCGCGTGGCCGGTAAGAGCCAGGCGCTCCAAGGGGAAGAGGGGATGCTCTAATGGAATTTTTTCACTATCTATCCGACGTATTTTCCTGGTTGAATCTGCTGGTGTTGATTGCCAGTTCCATCGGCGGATTGTTCTTCGGCGCCATGCCCGGTCTTTCGCCGACCATGGCCGTGGCTCTCATGGTGCCATTTACGTTCTACATGCCGCCCACCACTTCGCTGATCATGCTGGGGGCGGTGTACACCAGTTCCGTTGCCGGCGGCAGCATTTCAGCCATTCTGCTGAGTATTCCCGGCGCGCCGGCCTCCATCGCAACCCTGATGGAAGGGCCGGTCATGGCCAAGCAGGGTCGTGCCGAGGAAGCTCTGTACACCAGTTTTTGCGCCCATGTGGCGGGCGGCGTATTCGGCGTGCTGGTGCTGCTTTGCTTCGCGCCGCCGCTGGCCCGATTTGCCATGCGCTTCGGCCCGTCCGAACTTTTCTGGACGGCAATTTTCGGCATCACGGTCATCACCGGGCTGTCGTCCGGCGGCATGCTCAAGGGCCTGTTTGGCGGCGCGCTGGGCATGCTCATTTCAACCATCGGCTATAGCCAGATTTCCGGCGAACCGCGCTTTATTTTTCATGAAGATCTCTCCAGCGGCATTGCCCTGGTGCCCGCGCTTATCGGCTTTTTCGCCGTGCCCCAGGTTATTGACCTCATGCGCGACGCCCATGTGAAACTGACCAAGCTGGACGTGAAGGCCAAAAAGGGCATGTTGTGGCGTGTTCTAAAGAGTCTTGGCGGGGTATGGCGCACCCTGACCTTTGGCAGCGTGCTGGGCACTGTCATCGGCATCATCCCCGGAGCGGGCGGCCAGATTGCGGGCCTTATGGCCTATGACCAGGTAAAAAAGCTGAGCAAGCACCCTGAGCGTTTCGGGAAGGGCAATCCAGAGGGGCTTTGCGCCTCGGAATCAGCCAACAACGCCACTGTGGGGCCCGCCCTGATTCCCATGCTGACATTGGGCATTCCCGGTTCGCCCACGGCGGCGGTGCTGTTGGGCGGTCTGCTCATCCATGGCCTTTTCCCGGGGCCTGATCTGTTCACCAAGCACGCGGGCGTCACTTACACCTTTCTTGGAGGGCTCTTGCTGGCGCAGTTCGCCATGTTTGCCCTTGGCATTCTGGCTTCCCGCTATTCGCGGTACGTGGCCAACGTACCCAATCACATCATGTTCGGGGCTGTGGTCATTCTGTGCGTTTTCGGCTCGTACTGCGTGTCCAACAACTTTACCGATGTGCTCATCATGTTTGTGCTGGGTATGGCCATGTTTGGGCTGGACAAGCTGGGCTTCCCCAGCGCGCCTCTGGTGCTGGGCATAATCCTCGGCCCCATCGCCGAGGAGAATTTTTTGCGGGGCAGAATGATCGCTGAAACGGATGTGGGCCTGCTCTCTTACTTCTGCACCGGAGAGCTCAACCTGATCCTCATTGTCCTGAGCGCGCTCAGCTTTGTCTGGGGCATTGTCGGCGAAATAAAGTACGCCCGCAAACGCGCGGCCGGGGCGTAGGAGGCTCACATGATCTTTTTACAACGGGAATTTATGGCTGCGATCTGCATGACCCTTCTGACGGCTCTGTTCGCGCTCAATGTGTCGGATATGTCAGAAGAAGCGGGTCTTCTGCCCCGGTTGCTGATCTGCTTTATGGCCGGCGTCAATGTTCTGCAATACATCCTCGCCCTGTACAGA
The DNA here is from genome assembly GCF_050313595.1 of Desulfovibrio sp. SGI.169. Taxonomy (NCBI): domain Bacteria; kingdom Pseudomonadati; phylum Thermodesulfobacteriota; class Desulfovibrionia; order Desulfovibrionales; family Desulfovibrionaceae; genus Desulfovibrio; species Desulfovibrio sp. SGI.169. The sequence goes on from NZ_JBNPLS010000013.1 coordinate 44,141, forward strand.
CGGAAGGGGGGCAACCTGCTGGAGGCCCTGAAGGGCTATCCCTTCCCCCTGGTGTTCAAGCTGTTCGCGCTTACGCTGGGCTATATTGCCGTATTGCTGCCGCTGGGCTTTTACGCGGCTTCCTTCCTCTATCTTTGGGCGGGTTCGCTTCTGGCCAATCCGACGCCTCTGAACGGGCGCATCGCGGCCCTGCGCGCGCTGGGCTGCGCCTTGTTTGTGGGCGGGCTGTGGCTTTTGTTTTCCTGGGGTTTGGGTGTGCTTATACCCCTTGGAGAGATTTGGCCCTGATGCACAGATGGTTCAGTTGTTTAACCGGATTTTATTCGAGGAGTAGTTGAGATGAGAAAAAATCTTCTTTCCCTTCTTTGTTTGTGTTCCATCGTGTTTTCCGGCGTCGCGGCTCATGCCGACCAGGCGGCGGAGGGATACCCCTCCGCCCCGGTGAGCCTTGTCGTGTGCTATACGCCTGGCGGCGCCACGGATTTGCAGGCCCGCATTTCCTGCATGGCGGCTCAGAAGAAGGAATACTTCGGCCAGCCCTTTGTTGTGCTGAACAAGCCCGGCGCGGGCGGCCAGACCGGCTGGAACTGGTTGATGGAGCGCGGCAGCCGTGACGGCCTGACCATCACCGCCTACAATATGCCGCACTTCATAGCGCAGTCCATCATCTACAAGACCAAGTACAGCATCGACGCCTTTGAGCCGCTGGCCAACTGGGGCGCGGATCCGGCCGTGCTGGTGGTCGCCAAGGACAGCCCCCTCAAGTCTGTTGACGACCTGGTCAAGTTCGCCAGGCAAAACCCCGGCAAGCTGACCATCAATGGGGCGGGCCTTTATGTGGGGCACCATATCGCCACCCTGCAACTGCAGAAGGATGCCGGAATCAAGTGCGCCTATATCCCCGAAAAGGGCGGCACCGACGCCCTGCAGAGCGTGATGGGCGGCAAGGTGATGGCGGGTTTCAACAATTTGTCCGATGCCGGACGCGCTCAGGATCGTGTTTCCATACTGGCCATCGCGGATGTGAAGCGGCATGAATTTCTGCCCCGTGTGCCGACCTTTCAGGAACTGGGATACGCCGCCGTGGACGACACAAGCGTCAATTTTCGCGGTTATGCCATGCCCAAGGGCGTGGACCAGGCAATTGTGAACAGGGCCGCCGATATTTCCGTCAGGATGTTCAATGATGCGGACATCCTCAAGCGCATGAAGGACAGCTACTCTCCCATGCTGATTCTTGACCGTTCCAGGGTGCAGGCAATGTTCAGGGAAAAGCAGGTCAAGCTTCAGGAACTTCTTCAAGAGTTTAGCAAAAAGTAATGCCGTAGCGCGTCTCTGCCGTCAACGCGGCAGAGACGCTTTTTTGAACTCCAACCGTGAGAGGAGCGGATAGCATGAAAACTGTGGCAGAGCAGATGGAACTGGCCCGCAAGGCGCAAGAGGCCATATCCGAGTATGCGCAGGAACAGATAGACGAGGTCTGCCTGGCCGTCGGCTGGGAAGTGTACCGTGATGAAAACATCGCCAAACTGGCCCAGATGGCGGTGGAAGAAACCGGTTACGGCAATGTGGAAAGCAAAATTCTCAAGCACAAGCGCAAGGTCGGCGGCGTTATGCATGACGTGAGGGGCGCGGTGAGCGTGGGCCTTATGGAGCGGGACGAAGAGAGCGGCATCTCGAAATACGCCAAGCCCGTGGGCGTGATCTGCGCCATTTTGCCCGCCACCAACCCCACGGCCACTTGTGGCGGTAAAGCCGTAGGCATTCTCAAGGGGCGCAACGCCGTCATCTTCAAGGCCAGTTCCCGGGCGCTCAAGTGCACCGCGGAAGCTGTGAGGATGATGCGCCAGGGTCTCAAAAAAGTGGGCGCGCCTGAAGACCTGATTCAGATTCTGGAGGATCCCAGCCGGGACGGCGTCGCGGAACTGATGCGCGTTTCGGATCTGGTGGTGGCTACGGGCAGCGGGGCCGTGGTACGCGCGGCCTATTCCAGCGGTACGCCGGCCTACGGCGTGGGACAGGGCAACGCGGTGACCATTGTGGCCGAGGACGCTGACCTTGTTGAAGCCGCTGAAATGATTTGCGCAAGCAAGCTCTTCGACTACGCCACATCCTGCTCGTCTGAAAACGCGGTCATCGCCGTGGCGGATATTTACGGCGCCTTTATGGAAGAAATGCTGTCCCGCGGCTGTCATCTTGTAAACGGCGCGGATCGGGAAAAACTTCAGAATCATATGTGGAAGGTCAATGCCAAGGGCAAGTTGGCCCTTAATCCTGACATTATCGCCAAGTCCGCCAGGGTCATTGCCGATGGCGCGGGCATCGCCATCCCCGACGGCGCGGACATTCTGCTGGTGGAGGGGAGGGAACCTATTGCCGACGATAAGTTCCACGATGAAAAAATATCGCCGGTGCTCACTCTCTACAAGGCGAGCGACTTTCAGGACGCCTACCGCATTCTTGTCGAACTGACCAGCGGGGTCGGGCGCGGCCATTCCTGCGGCATTCATACCTGGCGGCGGGATTACATCCACTACCTCGGCACGCACATGAAAACTTCACGGGTGACCGTGCGCCAGCCCATGAGCGCGGGCAACGGCGGCCACCCCTTCAACCGCATGCCGTCCACGGCCACGCTGGGCTGTGGAACCTGGGGCGGCAACATCACGACGGAAAACGTCCATTGGCGGCAGTTCATCAATGTGACCTGGGTCAATGAGCCGGTTTCGCCCTGGGGTTTCACCGACGAGGAAATGTGGGGCGAGTTCTGGAAAAAATACGGCAAATAATCCGAAAACCGGCGAGCCGGATTTCATGAAAAAGGAGCTGTCATGAATCTTTTTGAATATCAGGCCAAAGAGGCCTTCCGGGAATGCGGCATAACAACGCCCAAGGGGGTGCTGATTCGCTCTTTGGAAGAACTGGACGCGGCTTTTGCGCAAACGGGCTTTCCTTGCGTGCTCAAATCCCAGGTTTTGCGCGGCGGACGCGGCAAGGCCGGTCTGATCCGGCTGGTCAGAGACGCGGCGACCGGTCGGAAGGAAGCCGAAGAACTGTTCGCATCGGAACACAATGTGCGCATGTTGCTGGTGGAAGAGGCCGTGGACATCGCCCGTGAAATTTATCTGGCGATCACGGTGGATCCGGTTAGGGGCGTCGCGCTGCTCATGGGCTGCGCTGAAGGCGGCGTGGATATTGAAAGCCTGGCCGCCACACAGCCGGAAAAGATCGTGCGCGTCAACGTGGATATGGCTGAGGGGCTTGGCGGTTATCATGTGAACAATCTGGTTTATGGGATGGGGCTTTCCGGCGAGACGGGCAAACAGGCGGGAGCGGCGATTCGCGGCCTGTACCAGGTCTTTCGCAGCCGGGACGCCCAACTGGCCGAAATTAACCCCCTGTTCATCACCAGCGACGGACGGGCCGCGGCCGGCGACGGCAAGTTGATCATTGATGACAACTCCCTGCCCCGGCAGCCTCGCTATCCGCTAAGCCGCGACTATTTCGATTCGGATGTGGAATTTGAAGCCGCGCAGGAGGGGATTCCCTATCTGCGCTTTAACGGGGATATTGCGCTGATGTGCGCGGGTTCCGGCCTGACGACCACGGTTTTTGACCTTATCCACGACGCGGGCGGCAGCGTGGCCACATATGTGGACTTCGGCGGAGCCAACTACACGCGGGCCGTGCGCGCTATGGAACTTTGCCTGGAAACGCCCAGCAAGGTGATCCTGGTGGTCACTTTCGGCACCATCGCGCGAGCCGACGTCATGGCTGAAGGCGTGGTGGAGGCCATCAAAAAGCTTAAGCCCAAGACGCCCGTGGTGTTGCGTATCCGGGGCACCAACGAGGCCGAGGCGTTTGAAACCTTGAAACAGGCCGGGCTTGTCAATCTGTCCGATACTGAGGAAGCCGTGCGTAAAGCCGTGGAACTGGCGGCAGGGAGGGCGTAATGAGCGTTTTTGTCGATAAAAACAGCCGTGTGGTGGTTCAGGGCGTGACGGGCAAGGAAGGCTCGTTTTGGACAAAGCACATGAAGGAAATGGGCACGCAGGTGGTCTTTGGCGTCACGCCGGGCAAGGAAGGGCAGGAGGTGTCCGGGGCGCCGGTATACCACAGCGTGCGCCGCGGCATGCGCGAGCATCCCGCCGATGTGGCCATGCTTTTTGTCCCGCCGCGTTTTGCCAAGGACGCCATTTTTGAAGCCCTGGACGCGGGCATTCGTAAAATATGCGCCACGGCCGACGGCATTCCCCTGCATGAAAGCGTGCAGATTCGCAAGGCCGCCCTCTCCTGCGGGGCTATGGTGGTGGGCGGCAATACCACGGGCATCATTTCCGTGGGCGAAGCCCTGCTGGGGATTATTCCCTACTGGATCGACAGCGTTTACAAAAAAGGGCATGTGGGCGTTATGACCCGTAGCGGTTCGCTGACCAATGAAGTGACCGCCGAGATCATCAAGGGCGGCTTCGGCGTCACCACCCTGGTGGGCGTGGGCGGCGACCCTGTTCCGGGAACCCGCTTTGCCGAGCTTCTGCCCCTGTATCAGGAAGACCCGGACACTCATGCCCTGGTGATTATCGGGGAGCTGGGCGGCAGTATGGAAGAGGAAGTGGCCGAGGCTGTGGAGGCCAGGGTATTCACCAAGCCTCTGGTGGTTTTCATGGGCGGTCGCACCGCGCCCGAGGGCAAGCGTATGGGGCATGCCGGGGCTATCGCCAGCCATGGACATGGCACGGTACAGGGCAAAACTGCCGCCCTGCGCAAGGCCGGGGCCAGCGTCGCCGCGCGCCCCAGTGAAGTGGGGCCGCTGCTGAGGGAGTTGCTGGCCTGAGCGGGATAGGCTGTTTTCAACGGCGGCGGCTTTGGCCGCCGCCGTTGCGAAGCTGAACAGCCCCTTATGCGGGCCGCCAGTCCTTGACGCCTATATCCACCGAGGCGATGCCGTTGTAGGTGTCAATGCGGGGGGTGTAGGCCAGCCGGATGGTTCGGCCCTGCAGGGAGGGCGGCAGCAGTTCGGCCATGCGCCAGGCCTTGGCCGACAGGGTGACGCCGCTTTTCTGATCCTGCACGCGCAGCAGCGCATGCTCACGGCTGTGCCCCAGAAAAGAGCGCTCCTTGACCAACAGGGGCGGCGAGGCGAAAACCGGTTCGGCATTGCCCGGCCCGAAGGGCTGCATGAGTTCCAGCTCTTTCAAAAAGTTCTGTTCGCCCGCCTGGGCGAAGTCCAGCTCGCATTCCAGAGTCAGGCTGGGGCACAGCGGTTCCGGGCCAAGGCTCTCGGCAACCACGGCATTGAAGCGTTCGCGAAATTCTTCCAGGCGCTGCCGCTCCAGGCGTACCCCCGCGGCCAGGCGGTGTCCGCCAAAACCCAGCAGACAGGAAGCTGTGGCCGCCAGGCCGGAATGCAGGTCAAATTCACGCACCGACCGCCCCGAGCCCTTGAGGCCGCCCTGATCGTCGCAAAGGATGATGGTGGGACGGTAAAATTCATCCACAATGCGGGAAGCCACAATGCCCACAATGCCGGGGTTCCAGCCTGGGCCATAGAGCACCAGAGCCGCGCGGGCCTCGCGCTCAAGCTGGCGCGCGGCCTGGGCGCGAGCCGCGGCGTGAATGCGTTCCTCCTCGGCGCGGCGTTCGGTGTTCAGAGCGTCCAGTTGCGCGGCCAGACGCGCGGCATGCGCGTAGTCCTTTTCGCGCAGCAATCGCAGGGCCAGTTCCGCCGCGCCCATGCGTCCGGCGGCGTTGATGCGCGGGGCCAGGCGGAAGACCACCTGCCCGCCGCTGAGGGAAGCCGCCGCGTCAAAGCCGCTGACCGCCTTGAGGGCAGCCATGCCCGGCCGCGCGGCTCTGGCCAGCACGGCCAGACCGCCGCGCGCCAGAATGCGGTTTTCGCCGGTCAGGCGCATGACGTCGGCCAGAGTGCCCAGCGCCACCATATCCAGGGCCTCGTCCATCCTGTAGCGTTTGCCCGTGTGCGGGGCCAGCGCCGCGTTGACGGCGGCCATAAGGTAAAAGGCCACGCCGACGCCCGCCAGATGCGGGCAGGGCGATTGCCCGGCGTCGTCCATACGGGGATTGCAGATGGCCTGAGCGGGGGGAAGCTCCGGCGGGGGCAGGTGGTGGTCGGAAATGACCACGGTCATGCCCAGTTCACGCGCGCGGCGCACAGGCTCCACATCGGAAATGCCGCAATCCACGGTCAGCAGTATGTCGTAGCCTCGCGCGGCCAATGCCTCGACCTGGGGAATGTTCAGGCCATACCCTTCACTGCGGCGATCCGGCAGGTGGTGGCCGGCCTGGATGCCATGCGCTTCCAGCACATCCAGCACCAGGGTGGAGGCCGTGATGCCGTCCACATCATAGTCTCCCCAGACCGCCAGCTTTTTGCCGGCCAGCAGTTCGCCGGCCAGCAGTTCTGCCGCCTCTGGAATGCGCGGCCAGCGGGCGGGGGGGCTGAGCGCGCTCAGCCGCGCGGAAAGGAAATGCTCCATCGCCGCGACATCGGTGAACCCCCGCCGCCAGAGAATTTCCAGCAGAAGCGGGGAGATGGAAAGCCGCTCGGCCCAGGTGGGGGGCGGCGAGCCGGCGGGGCCTTCGCGGAAGCGCCAGTTCTTCATTTTGCCGGGCCCGGCTGCGCCGAAGCGCGCAACGCCTCCCGCACGCTTTGCTGGCGGTCTTCGGGGACGAGATTTCGCTGGAGCATCCAGGAGAGAAATTTCAGCGAAGACTCGTGCGTGGGGGCAATGGCAAGGGCCTGGAGCAGGTGATCTATGCAGCCGTTAATGTCTTTGGTTTCCAGAAGCGCGCGGGCCATGTTCATGTGCAGGTTTTCGTCATTCTGCGTGAGTTCCAGGGCGCGTCTGTAGTATTCCACAGCCTGCTGCAGCATTTTGTTCTTGCGCAGGTTGATGCCGAATTCATTGAAAAGATGCTTGTGCTCGGACTCGAATGCGCCGTCAAGCTTGACCAGACGCTCGAAAATGTCCCGGGCTTTCTCCACATCGCCCCGTTCCATATAGGTCAGGCCAATGCCGAAGTTGGCCCGCACGTTTTCTTCATCCACCTTGAGGGCGCGGTTATATTCATACTCGGCGGCGAAGTTTTCGCCCTTTTCGCGGTGCTCGTCTCCATTGTCCACAGCCTGCCGCAATTCCCGCATTTTGGGATAGACGGAATTGAGGTAAAACTCCGGTTCCGGCGCGAATTTGGCGATCAGCTCGTCCATGGTGATCTTGCGCTTGGGGCCGCTGGGCACATAGTTGGTGTTGAGCGGCTGGCATTCGATGACATTGCCGCGCTGCTCAATGAACCAGAAAGTTTTCTGCACGGTTTTGCGGGTCGTGGTGCCGGTGCCGACTTTGCGGATTTCCTGGGTGGAAAATACCCCGCGCACCTCGGTTTTGCCGCCGTCGGCGGCGGGCCCGGCGGGCGCGGCAGTTTTTTTTTCTTCAGGCATGACGGTTCCTTCTATTCTTCGGCGGCCTTTATTTCGGCCAGAATGCGCCGCGCGGCCTCAACCGGGGAGGGCGCTTCCAGAATGGGCCTGCCAACCACCAAAAAATCAGCTCCGGCGGCCACGGCCTTGGCCGGGGTCATAATCCGGCGCTGATCGCCGGCGGCGGTTCCGGTCGGGCGGATGCCGGGGCAGAGGCAGAGCAGGCCGGGCGAGGCCGCCTTGATGCGCGCCGCTTCCTGACCCGAGCAGACCACGCCGTCCAGACCCCAGACGAGAGCGCCGGCAGCCAGATCAAGAGCAAAATCCGCCGGGGCGGCGGCGATGCCGGGCATTTCGCCTGGCGCGAAGCTGGTCAGCGCCGTGACGCCGAAGAGCAGCGGCCGCGCGGGGCTGTCCGCCGTCAGGCTGTCCACGGCGGCGCGGGCTTCGCGGCACATGCGCTCGCCGCCCTGGCAATGCAGGGTCAGCAAATCCACGCCCACGGCGGCCGCGGCATGAACGGCGCGGCCCACGGTATGCGGAATATCGTAAAATTTCAGATCAAGAAAAACCTTGAAGCCCATGATTTTGAGCGATTCCAGCAGGCCAGGGCCAGCCAGGGTGAACAGTTCCATGCCCACTTTGCACCATGGCGCCAGACCTTGCAGATTCCGGGCCAGGGCCAGGGCCGCGTCTTTGCGGGGCATATCCAGAGCGACGATAAGCTGGGCCATGGGTGTTCCTTGCCGTGAAGGCGGTTGCGCCGCTTCAGCGGGCGAGCAGTTCTTCAACCAGCCGCGGGTTGCGGCCCGGCGCCAGTGTGGCCGCCAGGTATACGGCCCGCAGGGCGTCATAGGCCGCTTCCAGATTGTCGTTGACCACCAGGGCGTCGTACCAGCGGGCTTCAAGCATTTCCTGGCGGGCGTTGGTCAGGCGACGCTGGATGGTGCTTTCGTCATCCAGGCCGCGTCCGCGCAGACGGCGCTCCAGTTCGCGCATGCTTGGCGGCAGTATGAAGACAAAGAGCGCCCCCTCAAGTGTCAGCTTGAGCTGGGCCGCGCCCTGCACGTCAATATCAAAGAGCGCGTCCTGGCCCTGCCGCAGCATTTCTTTGACCGGCGCCAGCGGCGTGCCGTAAAAATTGCCGTGCACTTCGGCCCATTCCGCAAAAGCCCGCTCCGCGCGAAGGCGTTCAAATTCTTCCCGGCTCAGAAAAAAATAGTCTTTGCCGTGTTCTTCGCCCTGGCGCGGTTGGCGCGTGGTGCATGACACGGAATAGCCGAAATGCGGAAATTCCGCCAGAAGCCGTTTGATCAGGGTGGTTTTGCCCGCGCCGGACGGCGCGCTCAAAACCAGGGCTATGCCTTCGCGCCGCGTCATTCCCCCTCCTCTTGCGTAAAGCGTTGGCGAATGGTTTCAGGCTGGATGGAGGAGAGAAGCACATGGTTGGAATCCGTCACCAGAATGGAGCGCGTTTTGCGCCCCTGAGTGGCGTCAATGAGCCGCCCCTCGGCCCGCGCGTCCTCGCGCAGACGCCTCATGGGCGAAGAGGAGGGGTTGACGATGCCCACCACCCGTCCGGCCAGCACATAATTGCCAAAACCTATATTGATAAGTTTGTCGCCGGGCATGGGTTCATTCCAGATTTTGAACCTGTTCGCGGCATTTTTCCAGTTCGTTCTTGAAGTCCACCACCAGGCGGGAAAGCTGCACATCGGGCAGCTTGTTGCCGCAGGTGTTAATTTCGCGGAAGCATTCCTGCAGGGTGAAATCAAGGCGTCGTCCGGCGTCGCCGCCGCTTTGCAGCAGATTGCGCAGACGCTCCAGATGGGTGTGCAGGCGGGTCAGCTCTTCGCTGACGTCCAGCCGGTCGGCCAGAATGACCACCTCCTGAAGCAGGCGGGTTTCCTCCAGCTCCTGCCCGCTCTGGGCCAGCGCCTCTCCCAGGCGCTCCCGCAGCAGGTTGGCGCGTTCCTCCCTGATGGCCGGGGCGCGTTCAGCGATGAGGCCCGTCCATTCCTCCATGCGCAGAATACGGGAGTGCATGTCCGTGGCCAGGGCGCGGCCCTCGGCGGCGCGGGCTTCGTTCCAGTCTTCCAGGGCCAGGGCCAGGCCGTCTTCCAGCAGGGCGACAAGGTCTTCATCCGGCTCTTCACCGGTGTCGCCCCACAGGGAGGGAATGTGCAGCAGGGCATTGTAGTCGGGCTTGAACTCCTCGCCGCGCGAGGCGGCCAGGCTGTGCAGTTTTTCCAGCATGGCCGCGGCCTGCAGACTGTCAAAGCGTGGACTGGGCGCGGCGTCGGACGCATAGTGCAACACCAGACTGATGTCCACCCGGCCGCGGGCGGCAAAACGCCGCACCACCTTTTCCAGCCGTTGTTCCAGACTGCGCGCGGCCACTGGCAGACGCCATTTGAGATCAAGATGACGCCCATTGACGCTTTTAACTTCCCATTGCTGGGTGATGCTGGCGTTTTCCACCAGACAGCGTCCAAAACCGGTCATACTGCGGAGCATAGCTTCTCCTGCTGCGTACTGTATCCGGCAAGTGTAGAGCAAGGGACGGGGGAATGCAAGAACGGCCGCCTTGACGACGGCGGCCCTGCCGCATGGCAATCCGACGGATTGCGCCTAAGCTCCTCAGGAAAAACCGCCTCCGCCGCAGCCGCCGCTGGAGCCGCCGCAGGAGGGCATGCCCGTGCCCATAGGGCGCACCGGGCCGGGCTTGAAGGGAAAAGCGCCGGTTTTCAGGGGGCTTGGGACGCTCATCTGGCGTTCCGTGGCGGTGGAACCGCAGTGGGGGCAGGCCGGTGACGCGGCGTCTCCGGTCAGGACCAGTTCTTCAAATTTCTCTCCGCACGCTGTGCAGAGAAAGTCGTACATGGGCATAGCGGCCTCCGGCAGCGGAAATTTTAGCCCGCCGGTTCTGGCAGCGGGCCTTGCCTGCATATATAGGAACAGACGCCGCCAAGGCAAGGGCGCAGAGCTTTTCTGTCAAAGGAGCCTTGGCCCCCGGGGCTGCTGACAAAGGTCAGCGGCCCCGGAAATCAGGAGCGGGTCGCGGCTTCGCCGCGCCGCAAGCGACTGGTTTTCGTGTCTTTCAATCCGCTCAAGCGGCCAGGGCGGCGCAAATACCGCAAAGCGGGCTTTGTCAATAGTCTGTAGGGGTTTTGACCCCCTTTTTCATGCTCCACCCGTTTTCAGCTCCACCAGCAGGCCTTCTTTCGTGACGCGCACGGGCCGCGCGGGCAGCAAGCCTGTCAGCGCATCGTCCTGGCAGGCCGCGTCCGTCGCCGGGGCGCGAAACAGGCAGGGAGCATAAAATTCGTTGACGCCCTTGCGCCATAGACCGGAGCCGTGCCCGGTCTTCGCATTTTCGTTTTCCGTTCCCGGCGGCATATGCTTCAAGACATCGGCGACCACCAGCATGTCCGGCAGGTCAAGCTGTTCCCGGAAAAATCGCTGCTGGCGACGCGCCACGGCCTCGCGCGTCAGGGCGGCGCGTCTGAGCTTGACGGCCTGAGGCAGATGACCGCCAAAGCCGTCCGCCGCCGTGCCCGGTCGCCGCGAATAGGGGAAGACATGCGCATAGCTCAAGGGCAGGCGTTCAATCAGCTCCAGCAAGAGGCGCAGGTCTTCGTCCGTTTCGCCCGGAAAGCCCACCAGAATGTCCGCGCCCAGGCCCATGCGCGGCCAGTGGGCCGCCAGAGATGCCACGGCTTCTTCCAGCATGGCCGCCGTATAGTGGCCGCGCCCCATGCGCCTGAGCACCGCCGGGCTGGCGTGCTGAAGCGAGATGTGCAGATGCGGGCAGAGCAGACGGCAGCCCTTCAGGGTTGCCAGCCCGCGCCCGACCAGTTGCGAAGGTTCCAGAGAGCTGATCCGCAATCGCGCCCGGCCCGCAAATTCCGGGGCCAGGTTTTTGTCCAGAAAGTGCAGCAGGCTCCAGAAGTCGCCGTGGCCGGGAATGTCGCGGCCATACTGGCGCAGATTGACGCCGGAAAGCATCAGCTCCGCATGGCCGGCGCGCAGCAGGCGACGGGCTTCTTCCAGAATTTCTTGTGGGGCGCGGCTGCGAGGCTTGCCGCGCGTAAGCGGCACAATGCAGTAGGTGCAGCGGTGGGCGCAGCCGTCCTGCACCTTGAGCACAGGCCGGGCGCGCCGGAAGGAGCGGATCTGAAAGGGCGGAAAGGCCGCATCCGCCGGAAAGGCGGAGTCGTTTTTTTCAGGCCACGGGCCGCGCAGCAGGCGGCTTTTCTCCTCCTGCGGCACCAGAAGATCAGGTTCGGCCCAGATTGCGCCGGGCCGGGGACGAAAATCAGCGAACAGGCGGGCCGCGCAACCGGTGAGAATCAGGCGGGCGGCGGGGGCCTCCCGCCGCAGGCGAAAAACAGCGTTGCGCGCGTCGCGTTCTCCCTTGGCGGTAATGGCGCAGCTGTTGACGCAGAGCACATCGGCTTCGCCGGGGGCGTCGCATTCCACGCCGCCCAGTTTTTGCCAGGCTTCGCGCAGGGCTTGGCTTTCGTACTGATTGACCTTGCAGCCAAAGGTCGCGATAAAGAATTTCCAGACAGGCATGGCCGCTGATGTACGCAAAAGCGTTCGCCTTGACAAGCGCGGGCTGGTCGGGTCAGGCTGGCATATGCGTTGCTGTCTGCTTTTATGTTGTCTGCTGTGCTGCGCGCCAGGCATGGCCCGCGCTTTGCCGCCCGCGTCGGATGCCCCGGCGGAGGACGCGCTCAATCTCTACTGTCTGCGTCTGTCCTATCCCGCCGTAAGCGCTCTGGAGCGTGATGAGGACGGCGCGCAGTGGCTTGTGCTGTCCGACGGTCGTCGGGTGCTGTACAGCCGCGAGCGGGCGGGGCTTCAGGCAGACCCCTGGGATGTGGATGTGCGGAGCAGCATGGCCGACCTTTACCCGCTGGAGCCGGAGCGTCCCCCCACGCCGGCGGGCGTCGCGCCTGGGCGGCGGCGTTCCCACACCTTGCTGTCCGCCCTGTATGGCGTGGATGCGGGCGAAGTGGGCAGGGGCCTGCGCACGGCGCTGCTGCTGGGGCAGCCTGTCCGCATGGCGCAAGCGGCGGCGCTGGCCCTGCAAAAAGTGGAAACATTGCTGGCTGAAGCCGTGCGCGCTGAACCGGGGCTGCGCGACCTGCTCAAGTCTGACGGCGGTTTTTTGTGGCGTCGCGTGGCCGGGGAGCGGCGTCTGAGCCCCCATGCCTATGGCGTGGCCCTGGATCTGAGCGCCCGGCGCGCGCCCTACTGGCGCTGGAGCTCTCTGCGGCCCCACCCCATGCAGCAAAGCTATCCTTCGGCCATTGTGGCGGCTTTTGAAGCGCAGGGCTTCATCTGGGGCGGCAAGTGGCACGAGTATGATCTCATGCATTTCGAGTACCGCCCGGAGCTGATCTGCAAGGCGCGCATTCTGCGTGAACTGGAAAAAATGAACGCCGCCGGTCTGAAAACCGGCGGCGCAATGGGCGAAAAGGAAGCGCGCCCCTGAGTGAAGGCGCTTATTGGCCTGTGGCGGCGGCTTCGTCCACAACCCAGATCAGATCGCCGATGCTCGGCCTGACCATCTGAGCGGGCAGGGCTGGCTCGGCCAGGAGGTTGAGCGCGCGGGAAAGCACATCGTGTTTTTCCGCGCCTGTGACCAGAAACATGCAGCAGCGGGCGTTATTGATGACCGGCAGGGTCAGGGTCAGACGGTCGGCCTTGCGTTCGGGCACATACTGGTCAATGACCAGACGCTTTTTTTCGGCCAGGGCGGGAGAGTTGGGGAAAATGGAGCCGGTGTGCCCGTCTTCTCCCATGCCCAGCAACATGAAGTCGAAGCGCGGCAGTTCCTGCGGGCCGAGATTGAAATCATTGCGAATCTGCTGCTCATACTTGGCGGCGGCTTCCACCGGGTCGGCCTCGCCGCGCATGCGGAAAAAGTGCATGGCCGGCACATGGCTCAGCAGTTCGCGCCGGGCCAGGCCGTAGTTGCTCTCCGGGTGTTCCGGCCCCACACAGCGTTCATCCACCCAGAAAAAGGTCGTTTTATCCCAGGGCAGCCTGTCCGCCCAGTCGCTGGCCGCCAGCAGTCTGAAAAGGGGGATGGGGGTCTGTCCCCCGGAAAGGGCGATCTTGAACACGCCGCGTTCAGCCACGGCTTCCTCGCAGGCCGCCGCCAGGATGTGGGCGGCACGTTCGGCCATGGCGGCGGGATCTTTGTGAATATGCACAGAAAGATGGATGGAACGGCTACGGCCCTGCATATGAGGCTCCTTGCATGAATGCCGCCGGCTTTGTGTCGGCGGAACTTTTGTAATTGAACCGCTTCACTATGGCACAGATGCCCTGGAGAGGAAAGCCATATTTTTTTGCTCCGCTGAAAGAGCTTCCTCATTCTTTTTTCAGCCGGCAGCCGGGATTATTTCTGAAATATGGGCGAGAGGCAGAAATTCAGGGGATGGTCATGCCCCGGCTTGTCGCAGTTTTTCATGATGTCGGGAACATCGACAAGATGCAGCACTTCGGCGCTGCTCAGGCCCAGAGTCTGCCATCTGGCGGAACAGGTGAGCGAACCCGCCTCCAGAATGCGCTGCGCCTGCGGGCTTTGTCCGTCCAGTTCGATGTTCCAGCGCTGCTCGAAATCCTCGCCCGGCGCGATGGGGCTGGCCGTGTTGAGAAAACGGCGCAGCAGCGTCGCGCCGTCCGGGCCGCTGAACGCGGCGTCCAGATTCAGATTATTCACGGAAACATTGCCGATGTTGCGGGCCAGCACATGCGCCACCAGCACCAGGGTCTTACCGTCCGAAAGCATGCCTGCGCTGGCTGTGCAGGACTGCAGGGCCAGAATGCCGTCCATGCGCTTGTTGGTGGCGGCGTTTTTGCGAATCAGCGCGTCGTGCTGGGCGGTCAGGCGCGTGAGCAGGGCCTCCCGAAACTGTTTGGTCACTTCGCCGGCGTTGAGCAGATCGTGGATAACCCAACCGTCCGGGCCGTCATCCATGCGCAGGATCAGGGGAAAGGTTTCATTCAGCTGGGGGTGTTTGATGGAAAAGGACAACAGGATGGAATCATCGTCAGCGCGGCGCGCCCTGAGCGTCGAGGCGAGCTGGGCCAGAAAATCGGGCGGCAGCAGGCGCAGCTCGCTCTGCAACATCTTTTCGGGGTCTTCTTCCTTTTGGGCGGCCTTTCCCCGTTCCGCCGTCTTTTGTTCAGTGAACGCCTTGAGCAGGTTCATCTGGAACAGGTTCTTCAGATCGCGGATTTGATCCGGGCCCTGTTTGAAAAAGGGAAACATTTCGGCCGTGGATTTGGCCAGAGTGCCGGTGAGCGTGTTAAAATCCACGCGTCGGGCCAGCTCTTCCCGGTTGGATTGCGAAATGGCCGTGCTCAGGCGGGTCAGGGCGTAACCGCCGCTTTTGCGATATTGATAGTACTTTATGCCAAAAACGGCCAACAACAGCAGCGCCACGGTCAGAAAAATAACGACGATCGCCATGACATGCGCGCGTATGAAGGCGAACAGGGGGGCGAGGCTGGGAAACTTCATGCGTTTTTCCGCTGTTTGCTGAGAGGTGGAACAAGATGTTTCTGCGTGTATTCCAGCGCCGGTTCGGGACGGCGCAAGCGCCCCCGCCCCAGGCGCAGAGGCAGGGGCGTCACCGGTCTGAGCGGGGCCATATCCAGACGAATAACGCTCCATGCTCCCAGGGGCAAGCCGCGCAGCCAGGTATTGCAGGGCGCGGCGACACATTGCCTGTTCCATGTGCACATGGGGCCGGCAAGGGTGCTCAGGCTGGTCAGGCGGCCTGTTCTGAAAGCCTTGATCAGCCGCCAGACGCGCCACCAACTGTGGCCCGGAGCGGGCCAGACGGTCTTTCGGCCGCTCAGACGCCGGCAAATACCGGGCAGGGAGGCTGTATTCCAGAATGTGACGGCCAAACCCCGGGCCGCCACGCGCAACGCCTCGCCCACACTGGCGGCGAGAGCGTCCGCGTCGGCAGCCGCAACATGCAGTACCACCCAGTCAAAGTCATTGTCTTCAAAAGGCAGGCAATCGTCAGCGGCGGCTTCCACCTCAGCCCTGGCGGCGGCGTTGATGACCGCTCGCGCCCGCAGGTCGGGCGCGTGTTCCGTGCCAGTCACGTCAAAACCGCATTCCCAGAGCAGAGGCAGAAACAGACCCTCGCCGCAGTTGACTTCCAGAAGTCTCGCGCCCCGGCGCGGCCAGGCGGCCAGGCTTTGCTGCAGCAGGCGCATTTGCAGGCTCAGGGCGAAACGCCCCGCGGGTTCTGATAACCATTGTTTTTTCATCAACCGTGACCTTTTTCTTTTTTCAGGCGGCGTCGGCTATGGCTCACTATTTTGCAAAGCAAAAAAAATGGCAAGGGGGGACATGAGGGCGTTATCCGCCCTTTTGCCGTTTTTACAATGATCATATGTGGCGGCGGGGCCTCGCCCCGCCCGGCTTCGCAGAGCGTTTCATGCGCGAACTGCTCTGAAAGACGGCCATTGCCTGTAAAACGCCTTCTGTCCTGTATTGGCGTGAACAGCCTGAATCGAAACTGGCGGAAAAGCCGTCGCTCTTCCGCCAGTGAAAAAGCCGAACGCGCGTCGGGCGTCAGGCCACGGCGATGGCTTCGATTTCCACCTGCGCGCCCAGGGGCAGGCCGCTGATTTCCACGCAGGAGCGGGCCGGGCAGGGCGTCTTGAAAAATTGCCTGTAGACTTCGTTGACCTTGGGGAAATTGCTTATGTCGGTAATAAACACCGTGGTTTTGACCACATTATCCAGGCTGAGACCTTGAGACTCCAGCACGGCGGCCAGATTTTTGCAGGACTGCGCGGTCTGTTCCTCAATGCCGCCTTCCGCCAGTTTGCCGGTGGCCGGGTCAAGAGGCACCTGCCCGGAAAGAAAAAGCATATCCCCCGTCGCCCGGATGGCTTGGCTGTACGGGCCCACGGCGGCGGGCGCTTTGCTGGTGCTGATGGCTTCCTTTTTCATGATGTTCTCCTTTTTAGGGATACATGGGCAAGAGTTTGAATACAAAGAGCGTATGGCAGACGGCCACGAGAGAGCCGTACAAGAGCAGCATGGGGATGAGCAGCGCGCCGCCCGGCGCGGCATAGCCGCGCGCGGCGAAGCGCCTTCGCCCGGCCCGCAGCAACAGAGCGGGCACGATGACGGACCAGATGGAGGCCGCCAGCCCGGCCCAGCCGATGGCGGGCAGAAAACCGTCCGGCCAGATCAGACCGCAGAACATGGGCGGCGCAAAGGTGATCAGCAGGGTTTTGGCGCGTCCCAGGCGGCTGTCGTCAAAATTGCACAGATCAGCCATGTAGTCAAAAAGCCCCAGGCCCGCTCCCAGAAAGGATGTGGCCACGGCCAGCAGGGAAAAGGCTTCCAGCAGGCGCATGACGATGCCGCTCAGGCTGTTGCCAGCGGCGGCCACCATATGCCCCACATTGCCGCCGCTGGCGATGACCTCCCTGAATTGTTCACGCGAAATATTGCCGTCCGCCGCCACAATCCAGGAGAGATAGCAGGCCAGGGCGATGAGCGTGCCGTAGCGCAGGCAGGCGTTGATGGTGCGCGGCTCCTTGCCCAGATACTTGATCAGGCTCGGAACCGAAGCATGAAAGCAAAAAGAGGTCAGATAGGTGGACACCGCGCCCCAGATGTAGATGGCCTGACCGCCGCCGCCCTGGACATCCAGCAGCACATCCAGGCGGATATGGCTGATCATGCCGCTGATGGAGAGCAGAAAAGACAGGGCCATGCCGCCCATCAAAAGCACGGAAAGGCGATCCACCATCCGGGAACTCCACCAGACGCAGGCTGCGAGCAACAGGGCGAAGAGCAGGCTGGAGAGCAGGCGGGGCGGCGTGCAGCCCAGCAGGGGCGCGAGGCTTTGCTGCGTCACCGAGCCGCCGCCGCTGACATAGGCGTAGACCAGGGTATAGAGCACAAAGGCCACGGCCAGGCCGTTGAGCGTGCTCCAGAAAGGGCCCAGCAGTTCGCGCGTCAGGGTGTGAAAGCTGTCGCCCGGCTTAAAGTGCAGGTTGACCTCCAGAATGGCCTGGCTGGAGCGGAACATGCAGAACCAGGAGATCAACAGCAAAACCACGGACCAGTAAAACCACATGCCCGCCGAAATCATGGGCAGGGCCAGCATGCCCGCGCCTATGGCCGTGCCGGCCACAAGCATGGCGCCGCCCAGAATGGTGAGGAAGCGGCTGTTCATGCCTGCTCCTTGGTAATGGTGGTCATACGCGGCGCTCTGCGGATGTTCCGCCAGACGCCGCGCGATGCGCCGGCAATGGCCGGAATGGCTGAAACGCAGGCTGGCGGGCCGGCGATGATCACCCCCTCAGGAGCCTGGCGGCGCTGAACCAGTGTGCGAAACGCGACAAAAGAACCCTCCGGCTGTTTGAGGGAAGCGGAGGAATATGCGGAACGCGTCCCGCATACTGTCAGAGAGCGCGCATGATGGCAAGCGCGGGCGGGCAGGGCCGTGAACCCAGGAAGTCCGTTTGCGCGCGGGCCGGCTTTAATGCGGGCTGAACCTGAATCCATTCCGGCGACTGGCGCATGCTGAACCGGCGAACTTGAAAAACGCTCTGGTCCCGGCTATGCTCTCTTTTATATGCGGGCCGAGCGGTCATGCGCGGGAGAATTTCTCCCCGCGCGCCGGGGTCCCAGACTTTGAGGAGCCTATGAGCAACGAACCGGACAAGATTATTTATTCCATGATCCGTGTGTCCAAGCGCCACGGCCAGAAGGAAGTGCTGAAAGACATTTCCCTTTCCTATTTTTATGGGGCCAAGATCGGCGTGCTGGGCCTCAACGGCGCGGGCAAATCCAGCCTGCTGAAAATTCTGGCCGGCGTGGATCGGGCGTTTGACGGCAAGACCGTGCTGGCCCCCGGCTATACTATCGGCTATCTGGAGCAGGAGCCCCTGGCCCATGAAACGCGCACGGTGCGTGAGGTGGTGGAGGAGGGCGTCAGCGAACTTACGGCCATTGCCAAAGAGTTTGAGGAAATCAACGCCAGATTTGCCGAACCTCTGGAGCCGGAAGAGATGGACGCCCTCATTGCCAGGCAGGCTGAGGTGCAGGAGCTTATGGACGCCAAGGGCGTCTGGGATTTGGATTCGCGCCTGGAAATGGCTATGGACGCCTTGCGCTGCCCGCCGGGCGACATGCCGGTGGACAAGATTTCCGGCGGCGAACGCCGCCGCGTGGCCCTCTGCCGTCTGCTGCTCCAGAACCCAGACATTCTGCTGCTGGACGAACCCACCAACCATCTGGACGCCGAGTCCGTGGCCTGGCTGGAGAGTTACCTGGGCGGCTTTCCCGGCACGGTCATTGCCGTGACCCATGACCGGTACTTTCTGGACAATGTGGCCGGCTGGATTCTGGAGCTGGATCGTGGTCGGGGCATCCCCTGGAAGGGCAACTATTCTTCCTGGCTGGAGCAGAAGCAGAAGCGTCTGGCCGGCGAGGAGAAGGCCGAGGCCGAGCGCCAGAAAACGCTGGCCCGCGAGCTGGAGTGGATTCGCATGTCGCCCAAGGGCCGTCATGCCAAGGGCAAGGCCAGGATCAACGCCTATGAGGCCATGCTTTCGCACGAGAGCGAAAAACGCGCTCCGGATCTGGAAATTTACATCCCGCCGGGGCCGCGTCTGGGCAAGAGCGTCATTGAGCTCAAGGGCGTAAGCAAGAGCATGGGCGACCGCCTGTTGATGGATTCGGCCGATGCCCTGATTCCGGCGGGCGCCATTGTGGGCATTATCGGCCCCAATGGCGCGGGCAAAACCACATTGTTCAAAATGCTGGTGGGGCAGGAGAAGCCTGATTCCGGCAGCCTGAGCGTGGGTGAAACCGTGCGCTTCGCTTATGTGGACCAGGGGCGCGAGTCGCTTACGCCTGGCAAAAGCGTTTATGAGCTGATCAGCGACGGGCAGGAAACCATCAGGCTCGGCGGGCGCGAGGTCAACGCGCGCGCTTACTGCACGCGTTTCAACTTCCACGGCGCGGATCAGCAGAAAAAGGTGGACGTGCTCTCCGGAGGGGAGCGCAACCGCCTGCATTTGGCCCGCATGCTCAAGTCCGGGGCCAATGTTTTGCTGCTGGACGAACCCACCAACGATATTGACGTGAACACCATGCGCGCCCTGGAGGACGCGCTGGACAACTTCGCCGGCTGTGTGCTGGTCATCAGCCATGACCGCTGGTTTCTGGATCGTGTGGCTACCCACATCATGGCCTTTGAAGGCGACTCCAGCGTAGCTTTTTTTGAAGGCAATTTCACGGAATATGAAGAGGATCGCAAAAAGCGTCTGGGCAAGGAGGCTGAAACGCCGCATCGCCCCAAATTCCGCAAACTGACGCGATAACGGTTCGTTCGCGCCGGGCGTCGGCATGGTTCGGCGTCTCCGCCGCAATGGCCGAAACCGTGGAGGTTCAATGCATACGGACATGCTATGGAGAGGGCGACGGCCCGGACTTTTGTTGCGCCTGCTGCCGTGGCTTGCGTTCCTGCTGCCCCTTGTGTTCCACGCCGGGCAGGCGGCGGCTGCGGAGGCCGCCCCGGTAAAGCGGCTTCAACTGGTCAATCCGGTTTCAGCGCTGCTGTCACCTGACGGCGGGCTGCTTGATGTGGAGGAAAGCGCGCCGGTCACGACCAGCGACGGCGTGAGCGTGCTGCATTTTGTGATTCCTGGCGAGGCGGAGAATCTGCAACTGACCGTGCCCGGTCAGACTGTGGAGCGCTGGAGCGCCGTGCCCCAGCCCCTGGAGCAGACGGGTGATCTGGCCCGGCTGCGCGAGAAGCTGCTGGACGAACAGGCTCGCCTGAACGGCAGCCTTGCCGCCGCGACCGCCCGGCTGGCCCTCTGGCAGGCCCGCCCTGAGACTGTTACGCTCACGGAGCTGGAGCAGCGCGAGAAAAAGATGCGGGATGCGATTCCCGCTCTGGCCCGTGAACAGGCGGAACTGGAAGGCCGCCTGAAACTTGTGCGGCAAGAGCTGGAGCGTCTGCCAGCCAGCCCGGAACTGGGGCAACGGATCAGCGTCACTCTGCACAAGGCCGTATCCGGCACGGAAAAACTACCCGTCCGTTACAGCTATACCGTGCGCAACTGCGGCTGGCAGCCTGTCTATGCCTTCAACGCCCAGCCTGAAAAGGGCGACGGCGACATCATTGATGTGCGGCTGATGGCGGAAGTCTGGCAGTTTACGGGTATGGACTGGCGGAACACCAGGCTGACTCTGGCCACGCGCGGCAACGGACCGCGTGAGCCCGCCCCTCTGCCGCGCTGGGTGGTGGATTCCTCACCCAAAGCGGAACCCTTGCCTGTGGGGCGTATGCAGGCGCGTAAGGCCGCTCCCATGACTTTGGCCGCTGAAGGCGCGCCCGCGCAGGACAACGCCCCGGTGAGCCTGGATGCCAGCGGCGTCTACGCGACCTGGAGCCTGGCCGCGCTCGGCCTGCCTGAAGGGCGTTCGCGTTTGCAGATTGCCGCTGACGCCTGGAAGGCCCCCCTGCAATGGCTGGCCAGGCCCGGCGCGCGTGACAGCCGCGTCTGGCTGATGGCGAAGCATGTTCTGTCGTCGCGTCAGGCATGGCCGGACGGCCGGGCGGAATACAGCGTGGACGGCCAGAATGTTGGCCAGGGGATGTTCCGCCCGCGCGGCGGCGAAGCCACGCTCTTTTTCGGCGCTGATCCGCGCGTCAGCGTGACCACCACGGCGGGCAGCAAAAAGCGCGGCGAAAGCGGCTTTATCGGCTCAAGCAAGAACTGGACTTGGGCCTGGACCTATGTTGTCGCCAATGGTCATGCCAAAGCCGTGACGGTACGCCTGGAGCGCCCGATGCCTGAAATCGTGGATCAGGACGTCAGCGTGCGTTACGACGACGCGCCGCCCGCAATGAAAAACGAAAAAGAGCATCTGCTCTTCTGGGATGTGAAGGCCCCTGCCGCCGGCAGGGCGGAAGTACGACACAGCGTGACCATTTCCTCGCCGACCAAGCTGCCCTTGCAGCCGGATGCGCCATAGGAGGTCGCCGTTTTCTTTGCTTTTCGGCTGCGGCGGATAACTGTCCGGCACTGACAATGGAGGAATCAGAGAAATCTGGTTCCTCCTCTTCTTGTGGCTTTAAGCTCAGACCTCATTAAACAATACGTTATGGGTTTTGTTTGTCGGTAAAAAGGGAGATTTTTCCGCTTCCGCCCGAAGCTGAACGAGGGGCGGGGCATGTCGCCACAACAATCCAAAAAACAGGGATTTTTGCGCCGGCAGGAAAATGGCGATTTGTGAAGGGAGTGCGCGCATGCGCATGACGGACAAAAATCGCACAGCGACGCGGCCAGCGCGAAGAAGGCCGTTTTTGACGGATAATCGTGGCGGAACACAACCAGCGACACCCCTGGCCAGCAGCGCAGTAATAGGGCCTGACTCTGGCCAGTTGGCACATGAAGCGCGCAAAACAGAAGATCACCCGTCACTGGTCTGCCCTCCTGTCTCCGCGAAAGGGGATCAGACCCATGGCGGGTGATCGTGATTTGCGCCGAAATGCCGCAGCCGCAACGCGGCGTCAGCCGCGCAGCGCGCGCCGGAACAATGCCCGCCGGGAGAAAGCGGGGGCGGGCGCATTTTGCCCGGCGCGGGCCAGCATGCCGCGTGAGGCGTCGGCCACGGCATACTCATAGTATTCAGCCGGGGCGTCCTTGAAAAGATAGATCACGCGTACGAGGTCCGTATCGCCGAGGCTGGCATGCGGCCAGTCCTTTTGAACTTCTTCCAGCCGCTTGCGGGCCAGTTCGCGCATTTCCTCCTCATCGCCGAAGTTCATGCAACCCGTGGGGCAGGAGGTCACACAGGCCGGCGCGAGGCCGCTTCTGATGCGATCAATGCACATATCGCATTTCATGATGCGCCCCGATGCCGGGTCATGGCGGGGAATGTTATACGGGCAGGCTTCGGAAACGGCTTTCACGTCCTCTGGGCTGAGTTCGACCGTTTTTTCCGTGGCGAGCACCGCGCCGCTTTCCTCGTCCCGCAGCATGGCGCCGGGCACGGCCATATCCGCCACATCCACGCACACGGGCGTCAGGCAATGGCGGCACTGTTCCGGAAAGAAGTTCCAGCTTACCTTGCCGTCCTTGTCCGCTGTCTCCTTGAAGCGCACCAGCCTGATGGTCTGGGCCGAAAGATCTGGCGGATTCTGGTGGGAACCGCTGTTGCGGGTTTTCTCAGCAGGCAGGTTTTTCCATTGTTTGCAGGCGATCTGGCAGCCGCGGCAGGCTGTGCAGCGCGTCAAATCCACAAAGAACATCTTGCCCATGACTAGCCCGCCTTCTTTTCAATGTTGACCATAAAGGCCTTGCTTTCCGGAATGCCCGTGTTCGGGTCGCCCACCATGGCGGTGAGCAGGTTGGCGGCGTCGCCGCCGTCTTTCGGAACCAGCCAGCCAAAGTGCCAGGACGTGCCGATGATGTGCACGGTTTTGCCGTTGGCGGTATAGGGCTTGAGGCGCGGCGTGACCATAGCCACGCATTCAATCTGTCCGCGCCGGCTGCTCAGTATGACCTTGTCGCCGTTGTTGATGCCCTTGGCCTTGGCCAGCACCGGGTCCAGTTCCGCGAAGTTCTGCGGTTCGGCCTCGGTGAGCCAGGGCACGCGACGGGTCATCAGGCCGGTCTGCCAGTGCTCGGTCACCCGGTATGTAGTGCCGATATAGGGATAGCGGGCATCGTTCACGGCAAGCTGCTCGCCTGGGGCCTTGTAGTAGACAGGGCTGCGCGCCTGCGACGAGAAGCCGTGCCTGTCGAAGGGAGATTCCGCCGGTTCGTAGTATTCGGGGAAAGGCCCATCGACGCAGCCCGGGCCATAAATGGCGCCAAAGCCGTCCTTTTGCATGATAAAGGGGTGCTTGGCTCCCGGACCGCCGCCGCCGTCCACAATGTCGCCCACCCAGGCTTTGCCGTCCCAGGCGATGACCGCCTTTTCCGGATTCCAGGGGTGGCCGTTTTTGTCCACCGAGGCGCGGTTGTAAATGATGCGGCGGTTGGCGGGCCAGGCAAAGGACCAGTTGGGGAACAGGCCGATGCGTGCCTGGGCCTCTGTCTGGCTGTGTTCCTGCCGGGCCATCATATTGCCTTTCTGTGTCCACGCGCCGGCATGCAGCCAGTTGCCGCTGGCGGTGGAGCCGTCAGCCTGAAGCGCCACAAAGTTGGGAACCTGCTCCCCAGCCTTGTATTCCTTGTCGCCAATCTTCACATCGCGGGTGAAGTAACCGTTCATGATTTTGGCCACCCTGGCCGGGCTGAAGGCATGGCCTTCCTTCCAGCCGTCGATGCCCAGTTGCAGCACCGGTTCGGGGAATACGCCGCCCTGCCGGTAAAGCTTGCGGATCTCTTCCATGAGCTCCAGCATGATGTCGCCGTCCGGCTTGGTTTCTCCCCAGGGCGTGGGGCCGGCGTGGCGCCATTGGATCCAGCGGCCGGAGTTGCTTACCGAACCTTCCTTTTCTATGGAGACGGCGCAGGGCAGCAAAAAGACCTCAGTCTTGATTTTGCCCGGGTCCATACCGGGGCCGCGCCAGAACGAGCCGGTTTCATTGTCGAAAATGTTGACGTTGACCAGCCAGTCCAGCTTGCTCATGGCCTGCCGGTGCTTGTTGGAGTTGGGGCCGGAGCAGGCGGGGTTCATGCCCCAAGCGAACAGCCCCTTGATCTCGCCCTCGCCCATCTTGTGAAAGATGGACTGCCAGTAGTAGTCCAGCAGGGGCTTGCCCGCGTCCACGCGCGGCAGCAGGGCATAGCCTTCTTCGGGCGAAAGCGCCGGAAAGAAGGATTTGAGCAGGCTGGCCATGTATTTGGGCCGGTTTTGCCACCAGTTCACGCTCATGGGGTCGGCGGATTTGGGCGTGGCGGCGTTGTAGTCCGCCAGTGACGCCTGGGCGCTGGTGGGGCCGGGCAGGTAGCCGGGAAAGCTGGAGGCAAGCAGACCGTGGTCTGTGGAGCCCTGCACGTTGGATTCTCCGCGCAGGGCGTTGACGCCGCCGCCGGCCACGCCAATATTGCCCAGCAGCAACTGAACCATGGTCATGGCGCGAATGTTCTGCACGCCGTAGGTATGCTGGGTCCAGCCCATGGCGTACAGGATGGTGCCCGCCTTGTCGGGCCTGCCTGTGGCGGCAAAGGCCTTGTAGACGGTTTCCAGATCCTCGGCCGGAGTGCCCGTGGCCCTGGCCACGGCGGCGATAGTGTAGCGCTTGTAATGTTCGCGCAGCAGATTGATCACGCAGCGCGGGTTTTTGAAACTGACGTCGCGCACGGGCACGCCCTTGTCATCCAGCTCAAAGGCCCAGGCTTTTGTGTCGTATGCGCCTTTGGCGGCATCAAAGCCCGAGAACAGGCCGTTTTTGAAGCCGTAGTTCTTGCTTGCCACCAGAGAGGCATTGGTATAGTCACGCACATATTCCTCGAAATACAGCCCGTTATCGAGGATATACTTGATCATGCCGCCCAGAAAGGCGATGTCCGAGCCGGGGCGCAGCCCCACATGGTGGTGGCACTGGCCCGAAGTGCGCGTAACGCGCGGATCCACATGGATGAGCGTTGCGCCCCTGTCTTTGGCGCGCAATACCCATTTAAAGGAGATGGGATGGTTTTCAGCGGCATTGCTGCCCATAATCAACACGCAATCACTGTTGGCCAGATCATTCCAGTGATTGGTCATCGCGCCGCGTCCGAAAGACTCTGCCAGAGCCTTGACAGTGGAGCTGTGTCAGAGGCGCGCCTGGTGCTCGATATGCACCAGGCCCAAAGCGCGCTGCATGGCCTGCAAGGCCCAGCATTCCTCATTGTCCAGAGCGGCTGAGCCCAGCGAGACAATGGCCTCGGTACGGTTGACCACCTGACCGGCCGCGTTTTTCTCTGTAAAAGTGGCGTCACGGGTGGCCTTGACGCGCCTGGCTATTTCCGGCAGGGCCCAGCTCCATTCCACTTCTTTCCATTCCGTGGCGCCGGGGGCGCGGTACAGCGGTTTTTGGGGACGGTCTTTATTGGAGGCCAGCTGGAATGTTGACGCGCCTTTGGCGCACAGGCTGCCCTCATTGATGGGATGGTCGGGATTGCCCTCCACATTGATGGCCTTGCCCGGCCCATCGGGATGACCTTCGGCGCTGGTGCTGACCAGCAGGCCGCAGCCAACGGCGCAATAGCAACAAACCGAGGTAGTCTGACGGGTCCATTTCAGCTTGGCGTCCCGCGCCGCCGCAGTCACCGGAGTCAGGCTGACGCCCAGACCGCTGAAAGCCAGCGCGGCGGTGGCGCCCGCGCCAAGCTTTATAAAGCCTCTGCGCGAAAACTGCATATGCTCTTCTCCTTGATGAGGGAATCGGTCCGACAATTTCTTTTTTTATTATGTTTTGAAAAGCACAATAAAAATTTCTTCACAAAAATTTTAAGCAACTGCCGCATGTCTGCCGTTATTCCAATTTTTTGCTGCGTAATCCGCGTTCAGCTTCGTAGCTGAATTTAACATAATCGTACGCATGCCAGGCTTTTATGTCAATATCGTTTAAAATATTTATCACTACTGTCATATGCCGCAGTCAAGAAACTTTTGGCTGTAGCGCGGCGGCATTCAAAGAGGCTAGCGGAACATGCCTGATGCCTTGCCGGAATTTTTCGGCGGTTGCGCGGTTCCGGCTTCTGGCGTATAGCGTGTCACCCGTAACGGGGATAGCAGCGAAACTTCAACCTGCGCCGACACCCGCGAAAACAGATATGAGCACGCTCTTTTCCTTTGACGACGCCATTCTTGCCCGACGCCTGAAACGCCTTGCCGCTCTTGCCTGGCTGCCGGACGCCTTGCTGGATATCGTGGCAGGGACTCTGCATCTGCAACGGGCGGCTTTTCACCGCCTGAGCCATCCAAATACAGGCGCCCTTTGTCCCGTCGCGCCGGAGGCGCACGCGCAGGGCGCGCCTTTGCTTTTAGCCGCCGATTTTCCGTATGATCCAGGTCTGGCCCGGACGCTCTGGGAGCGACTTTGCGATTTGCTGGCGGCGGCCGGGGGCAACCCGGCGGAAGCCGTGCGGACCCTGCGCGGGGAGGTGGCGGCGAGCGCGGGGCTGCCCGACAGGGCATACGCGGCCTTTGTTCATGATGACAAAGCCTTTTTCAGTGACTGGGCGGCGCGTCTGCCCCAGGCTCCGGCTTTGATACGCTTTTTGGCTCAGGCGGCGCTGACCCCGCAACTGGCCGCCGTGACCGAGGCCCTGGCCGCCGGGCACAATGAACAGGGCGTCTGGGAGCACGGGCACTGCCCGCACTGCGGTCGCCCGCCTTTCATGGGTGAATTGCGCGGCAGGGAGGGGCAGCGCTGGCATATCTGTTCTTTCTGCGGCGCGAGTTACAGGGCGGCCCGGCTGCAATGCCCCTTCTGCCTGGAGCGCGAGGAAGAGCGCTTGCGGGTGTTCACCACAGACAGCCTGCCTTTTTTTGAGGTGCGCGTCTGTAAAACCTGCCGTTGTTACATCAAGCTGGCCGATCTGCGCGAACAGGCCGAAACTTCGCCCGCCGCCCTGAGCGATCTGGCCTCTCTGCCGCTGGATATGCTGGCCCTTCAGGAGGGTTACAGCCGTCCGGCGCCGTCGGCCTGGGGCTTCTGATGGATGCCGCGCGCGGCGGGCTTTCGTCCGGTTCGTCTCCCTTGCGTCTGTGCGCCCGGCGTTTCGGGAAAGGACGCTGGGAGAACCTGCCTGAGCTTGCCGCCCGTGAAGAGCCCGTGCATGTGCTCCATGCCGGGGGAAGCAGCAGACTCTGGGCCTGGCCGCATGATCTGGAAGAACTGGCGCTGGGGCATGTGCTGCTGGACTGCGCTCCACAGGCGGAAGATGAGCCGGGCGATGCGCCCGTGCTGTTGCGGATGGGGCGGGTGGAGCGGCTGGACGCGCCCGCTGGACAGCATTGCCTGCGGGTGAGCTTGGCCGGAGAGAGCGGGTCTGCCTGCCGCCTGGACAGATTGGGCAGACTTGAGACGGCCTCCAACGCTCCACGCCTGAGCGCCGCCGACCTGCTGGCGCGGATGGCTGAGTTTTTTGCCGCGCCGGGGCTCTGGGACGGCACGGGCTCTTTTCACCGCGCGGGTCTTTTTCATCCTGAACATGGGCTGCTGCGGGTGGCCGAAGACATCGGACGCCACAACTGTCTGGATCGTCTGGCCGGATTTTGCGCCCGGCAGGGGCATGACCCCGCCGCTCACGCGCTGTTCCTCTCCGCCAGGATCACCGGCAGCCTGTACGCCAAGGCGCGGCGGGCGGGCTTTGCGCTGCTGGCGAGCCGGGGCGCGGTGACCAGCGCGGCTCTGACGGCGGCCAGAGCGCACGGCGTAAGCCTGGTGGGCTTCTGCCGTCCCGCCGAGGATCGCTTGACCGTATTCTGTGATGCGCCGGGGCGGGTGACGGCATGAGCGCGGAACGCGATGGGCAAAAAACCGGCGCCAGTGTGGCCGGCGTTGTGCTGGCGGGTGGCCTTTCCTCGCGTCTGGGGCAGGAAAAGGCCCTCCTGCGCGTGCATGGGCAGGGGCAGCCTGACCTGTTGCGCCGCACGCACAACCTGCTGACCGCGCTGCTGCCCCGCTGCTGGGTGGCCTGCCGCCCGGCCCGACCGCGTGCGGGATATGACTGCATTTTTGACCAGGTGGAAGGTCTGGGGCCGTTCAGCGGCGTGCATGCGGCACTGCGCGCGGCCGCTGAAGAGGGTTTTGCCGCTGTGCTGGCCCTGTCCTGCGATCTGCCTTTCATGGACGAAGCCACATTGCGGCGTTTGCTGGCCGCGCGTGAAACAGCGCCTGGCCAGCGTCTGCTGACGACCTTCCGCCAGCGTGAAACAGGCTTTATCGAGGCGCTCACGGCTGTGTACGAAGTGGCGGCGCTGCCCCTGTTCGATGCGGCCCTGGCCCGGGGCGAGCGCAAACTCAGTCGCGTCATTCCTCTGGAACGGCAGAGGCATATTTTTTACAGCCAGACGGAAGCGCTGCCGTTTTTCAATATCAATTACCCTGCCGATCTGGAGCTGGTGCGGCGTTTGCTGGCCGCGCTTTAGGGTCGCCCACGCTGACGCTGAACAATGCGCGACAAAGGCCGATGCAAGGCCTGCCTCTTCTTACGTCCGCCTGTCGGTATTGACGGAAAAGGTCAAAAATCCGTCGCTTGCGGCGCGGTCAAGCCGCAGCCCGTTCCTGACTTTCGGGGCTGCCGGCTTTCAGCCCCAGACGCCGGCCGGGGAGGTTGGGGAATCGCGCGTGGCGCGAGCGGTCAGCTTTTGAGCCTGTCCATCAACTGACGGATCTCGCTCATCTGGCTGTTGAGCCGCCTGGCGGCGTTGTTGGCGTCGGCAATGCTTATGGCCACTTCCTTGAAGGTGCTGTTCACCGCTTCCACGGTTTCATTGATCTGCGCTGTGGAGGCTGACTGCTCTTCGGCGGCTGTGGCGATGGCCCGCACCATGTCGGTGGAGAGGGTCGTTATTTCCACAATATCCCTGAGCCGGTCGCCTGAGGTGTGGGCCAGACCGGTGGCCTCCTCAATGCTGGTCACGGCGCGGTCCACATGCTCCATATTGCGGCGGCTGCTCTGCTGGATGTTTTCAATGGCGGCAGCCACTTCCGTGGTGGCGCTCATGGTTTTTTCAGCCAGTTTGCGCACCTCGTCGGCCACCACGGCGAAGCCGCGCCCCGCTTCGCCCGCGCGCGCCGCCTCAATGGCCGCGTTGAGCGCAAGCAGATTGGTCTGGTCGGCAATATCGGAAATAACAGTCATGATCTGGCTGATGTTCTGGGTTTCGCCTCTCATTTTTTCCATATCCGCGCGCAACTCCATGGAGTCTTTCTGCACCTGGCTGATGGAGGAAACCACCTGCTCCACAATATTCTGGCCGGTGGTGGCCGTATCGCGCATATTGTCGGAATTGGAGGCGGCATCCCCCGCATTTTTGGAAATATCCAGCACTGCCATGTTCATCTGTTCCATGGCTGTGAGCGTGTCATGCATGCGCCCGGCTGTTTCCGCCGTGGCGGTGTCGGTTTTCACCAGCACGCCGGACAACTGCCCACAGGCCGCATTGGCCGCCTCCAGCAGATCCAGCACCGAAACGGCCACGCCTCGCATGGTTTCGCTGTTGTGCTTGATGGCCTCCTGCTGCTCAAAGGTTGTGGTGTTGTCCAGCAGTATCAGCACCACATTGGACAGTTCGCCCCGGTTGTCCGTCATGGGTTTGGTGAAGATTTCAGCGTGCATGGCCTTGCCCGCTTTTTTGTCAATGACGACGGAAAAAGAGCCGCCTTCACCGCTTTCCAGACAGTGAGTGACGGAGGTGGCGCGTGTGCCGTCATTATAGAAAAAGGCGCCGGAGGTCATGCCCGCGCTGTTTTCCATATCGCTCGCGTGATTGAATGCATTCAGCATGGGGGTATTGGCGAAGACCAGTTTATTCTCCGTGTTGAATACGGCGCAGGGCACGGGAAGGGCGGTCAGCACCCCGCGTGAAAAGGCGAGCTGGCTTTCCAGCTTGTCCAGCATGGCGTTGAGCGCCGTGGCCAAGGTGCCGGTTTCATTTTGCAAATGCGCTTTGATGCGTGAACCGTGGTCGCCGGACATAACTTTCTGGGCAAAACAGGAAAGTTGTTCCAGAGGTCGACAGACGCTCCTGCGGGCATATATGGCGGACGCAAGGCTGAGCAGCAGGGTCAGGCCCAGTGCAAAGCAGAGACAGAGGTTTGTCCGCCGGACGCGTTCCTCACTGGCGGCTACCTGGGCGCTGGCGCGCTTTTCCAGCGTGGTGAAAAACTCATTGAGCGGGGCCATGATTTTTGCGGTTTCGCCATTATACGCCTGGCCGAAAACCAGCTCGCGAGCCCGCGCCATATCTGGCGCGCCTTTTACCGTATAGTCGCCTTTGGCGTCTTTGTAGATGCCCTTGACGGCGTTCATGGCCTCGGTTTCCAGAGCGATCAGCGCGTCGGAAAGCTGGTTGCCCTTTTCCACCAGAGCCAATTCTTCGGCTGTAACGCCATATTGTTTCATCAGTTCGGTAAGCGACACCTTCTGGCCCGGGGCCACGCTGCGGTTGTCAGCGCGGGGCGTCTTGCCGGCGCGTTCGTCCACAATGCCGAAGTAGATCGTTTCATAACTGCTGTCGCCGGTGGCGGCGTACTGCCGGACATTGCTTGTAAGCTGCTTGGAAGACTCCATCAGCTCGCCGGCAAGCTGGATGGCCACCTCCTTATTGCGCGCGAGTTCCAGATTATTTTGGATGGCCTGGTAAAGCTCATAAATAAAATAGCCCACAACGCATGTCAGGAGAATGATCCCTGCATTGATGACGGATGAGGCTTTGCTGATGCTCATGCTCATTGCTCCTGAAATGTGAATGGATTTTTAAAAAAAGTCCCCATACCGGTTTAATCGCCAGAAAGTCCAAAAATTTTAGCGAAAAACCGTACTCAATGAAAATCTTAT
>NZ_JBNPLS010000014.1:0-70939 GCF_050313595.1 Desulfovibrio sp. SGI.169
CTGACGCCTGCCCCGGATCGCGAGGAATGGCCGCTTACCTTCAGCGAGCGCCAGATGGCCACGGAACAGGGGCTGACGCCGGATTCTGTGGCCTATAACGTCAACCTGGCCTTCCTCATGGAAGGGGCGCTGGAGAGCGCGCGCCTGAAACAGGCGTTGGCGGTGCTGGCACGCAAGTACCGCATCTTGCGTTCCTTCTACCCGCTGCGCAACGGCGCGCATGTCCGCTGTCTTCTTCCAGAAGACATGGAGATGCCCTTTGAACTGGAGAGCTGCGCGGAAGCGGAAGCGCCAGCGCGCATAAAGGAACGCAATACGCCATTTGACCTGGGCCACGGGCCGCTTTTCCGCGTGACTGTTTTCAGAATCGGGCCGGAGCGGCACATACTGCATTTCCTTTTCCACCACATCATCGTGGATGGCCTGAGCGTCGAGCCTTTGCTCACGACCCTCATGCAGGCGTACGCCAATGGCGCTCTGCCGGAAGAGGCAAAAACGGTTCGCCCCGATTACCTGGATTTTGCCGTGCTCCAGGCAAGCGAACCGGAACCGGCCCCGGACTTTTTCAAAAGCATGTTCGCGGACGGCGTTCCGGAAAACGAAATGCCCACAGTTCCCTCACGCCCGGAGATACTGCCCTGTCCCAACGCCTCTGCCAACCGCGCCGTTTCTTTCACCGGGCTGGAACAGCGCGCGCGAATGCTTGGCGTTACGCCCTATGCCGTGATGCTGTCCGCGCTGGCGCTGACCCTCGGCAAATATTGCGGAAACGATGACGTGACCCTGGGGGCGGCCATGAACTGCCGCCATCTGCCTGAAACGGTCGCCATGCCGGGCATGTTTGTCAATATCCTGCCCATGCGCCTGCATATCGCGGCGGGGGCGGGGCTGCATGAGCATATACGCAAAACAGGCGAACTTGTTGAGAAAGTGCGGGCCAACAGCGGCTGCCCCTTTTCAAGTCTTGTCCCGTTGCTCGCCCCGGACCGCAGCTCTGCCCGCGCGCCCATCTTTGACGTGCTGGTCAATTATCTTGAAGAAACCTCCTGCCCCGATCCGGGGGCGTCAGGTTTGCGCATGACCGCTTTCCCCCTGCCTCTCCAGGCGCTGCCCATGGACCTCACCCTGGAGCTGCGGCATTGCGGGGACGCATTGCAAATGAAGCTGCTTTATTCCACGGATCTCTATGACCGGGAAATCGCGGAAGGCATGCTGGAGCATTACAAGGCCGTCCTGGAACGCATTATCGCCGGCAACGACATGACTCTCGCCGATGCTTCCGAACTTACCGAAGCGCAACGCCGCCAGATTCTGGAAGATTTCGCGGGCAGGGATACAGGCCCGGAATCCGGCAAGACCGTTGTGGACGCCTTCCGCGACATGGCCCGGAAGCATCCGCAACGCCGTGCGGCAGCCCTTGGCGACGATTTTCTCACCTATGCCGGTCTTGACAGTCTCAGCGACCTCCTCGCCCGCAGGCTGGCAGACAGGGGCCTGCGCAGGGGCCGGGTCGCCGGCGTCATCGTCAAGCGCGGCCTCATGATGCCGGTCGGGGCCCTGGGCGTTCTCAAATGCGGCGCGGCCTATCTGCCGCTGGACCCCAGTTATCCGGCGGAGCGACTGGAATACATGCTGGCCGATTCCGGGGCCGATTTGCTTATCGCCGATCATGATTTGCTCGACAAGGTTCCCGGATTCAGGGGCGCAATTATGGACGCGGACGAAATACTCGCCACGCGCGCCCATTCGCCCGCTTTGGAGAAGGGGGATTTGCCGCCTGCGCCGCTGCCTGGCGACCTGCTGACCCTCATCTATACGTCGGGCACTACCGGAAAGCCCAAAGGCGTTATGATTTCGCACGCCAACCTTGCGACATTCTGCAACTGGTATGCGCGCCATTACGAACTGACGCCGGCTGACGTCGTGGCCGCCTACGCCAGCTTCGGCTTTGACGCCTGCCTGATGGACATGTACCCCGCGCTTGCCCAGGGGGCCTGCATCCAGATCATTCCCGAAGAAATGCGGCTCGATTTGCCCGGCCTGAACTCGTGTTTTGAGAAATACGGCGTGACGCTGGCCTTCCTCACGACCCAGCTGGGCCGCCAGTTCGCGGCAAGCATGGTCAACACCGGGCTTCGCGCGCTGGTCACAGGCGGCGAAACGCTGACGCCGCTGGATCCGCCGAAAAATTTCGCTTTCGATAATGCCTACGGGCCAACGGAATGCACGATAATCACCACCATCTTCCGCATGTCGCGACGTTATGACCGTGTGCCGCTGGGAAGGCCAGTGGACGACATGCGCCTTTACATAGTGGACAAACAGGGCAGACTGGCGCCCGTGGGCGCCGCGGGGGAACTCTGCATCGCCGGGCGACAGGTGGCTCTGGGCTATCTGAACCGCCCGGATCTCACAGCGGAAAAATTTACGCCCAACCCCTTCGACAACCGGCCAGGCTATGAACACATCTATCATACCGGCGACATGGCCCGCCTGTTGCCGGACGGAAATCTGGATTTCATGGGCCGCAGGGACTTCCAGGTCAAAATACGCGGCTTTCGCGTGGAACTGACGGAAATAGAGGGCCGCATCCGCCAGCATCCAGATGTGGAGGATGCGGCAGTCGTGGCCGTGGATGCCCCGGGAGGGGGGAAATGCGCCGCGGCCTATGTTGTCATGCGCGATGGCAAAAAGCTTGATGCCGAGCGCCTTGACGCCTTCATCGCGGAAGAGCTGCCGCCGTATATGATTCCGTCCGCCACTACACAGCTTGAGGCGATTCCTCTCAATCCCAATGGCAAGGTTGACCGCAGAAGATTGCCGCCCCCGGATTTTGCGGCGCCAGCGGCGGACGCCCCTGCGGAATGCGCCGCGCAGCCTGAAAACCTGCTTACAGGCGCGGTGCGCGAGGTTGTTGCCGCCGTCCTCGGTCATACGCAATTCAGCCGGTGTTCAAACCTGCTGCGAGCCGGGCTTGCCTCTCTTTCCGCGATAAGGCTTGCGGCCTTGCTCGATGAGCGCTTTGGGGCCGCTCCAGCCGTACGGGAGATAATGGCCGACCCTACGCCGCTGGGCATTGAAAATGCGCTTATCCGCTCCTTGCTCGCAAAAGGGCAGGCCGCGCCGCAGGACACGCCTGAAACGCCCGCCGGCGACAATGCGCCATGGCCTTTGGCCGCCAACCAGCTCGGCATTTATTTTGACTGCGTGAAGCGCCCCGACACGCTTGCCTACAATGTGCCTTTCAGTCTCGACTTGCCGTCGGGCGTTGATGCGGCGCGGCTTGCAGAGGCGCTCCGGGCGGTGGTTGCCGCCCATGACGCCCTGAATGTGCGCGTGGAGACCCTTGACGGCCGCGTATGCGCCGTTCCGTTGCGTCAGCAGGTGGAGATACCGTGCCTTCATGCCGAAACTGCCGAAATCGCGCATCGCCGCGCATCATTCGCGCGCCCGTTCGACATGTTCAAGGGGCCGCTCTGGAGGGCGGAAGTCATTGACAGCGGCAAAGGCGTCACCCTGCTCTGGGATGCCCATCATCTGGTCTTTGATGGCGCATCGCTGGATATTTTGCTGCATTCCCTGGCTGTCTGCTATGAAACCGGCGCTCTGCCTCCAAGGCTTCTCGAAAAACTCTCAATGCGGGATTGGGCGCTGCAGGCGGCAGCCCAGGAAAACGGAGAGCAACGGCAGAAAGACAGAGAATGGATCAGCGGCCTGTTTCAGAATTTTGAGGCCGCCAGTCAAATCCCCCCCCGATCTTCCCCTCCAGGAAAAGCGGAGCAAACTGGCCGAAACAGTTCAGCCGCTGGACAGGGAGGCCATGGAAAACTTCTGCCGGGCCAATGGGTTCACGCAGGCGGCCCTTTGTTTCGCCGCCGTGTGCTATGCCGTTTGCCGCTGGACGCAGGGCAACGATGCGTGGCTCTCCGCCATCAGCAGCGGAAGGAGCGACCCCCGCCTGCGCGCCACGATCGGGATGTTCGTCCAAACGGTTCCCCTGGGCGTCAGCCTGGGCGAAAACATGAGCAGGATGGCCTATGTCCGCTCCGTGCAGGGCAGTCTGAACGAAGCCATTGTCCACGAAGAATATCCCTATGCGTCGGTTTGCGAGGAATACGGCTTTGCCCCCCACATCATGTACGCCTGCGAACTGGGCATAGCCGCCACGGCGCAGTTTGACGGCAAGGCGGCGGTCATGACGCCCCTGGCCATGCCGGAACCCAAATTTGATCTTTCGATCCATGTGGAAGAGCGAGACGGCAAACCTGTTTTCGCGGTGCAGTATGACAGCGCGCTCTATTCGGCCTGGATCATGGATCGCTTTGCCGACACGCTGGGCATGGCATTGGCGGGCATCCTGGCCCGGCCTGATGAACCCGTGCGAACCCTCTCCCTCGTTTCTCCGCAACAGGAGAAGCTTCTGGAAAGCATCAACGATACGAGCTTCCCCCTGGATGAAATGGCGCTGCACCGCAAATTTGAAGCCCAGGCGGCGCGGTGGCCCCATCGCGCGGCACTTGTCGCGGATGAGGGAAGATATGAGTATGCGGCTCTCAATGCCGCCGCCAACCGTCTGGCGCATGGCCTGCTGGCCCTGGGGCTTCAGCCCGAGGAGCGCGTGGCCTTCGCGCTGCCCCGCACAGGCAGAATCATTGTGGCCATGCTGGGCATTCTCAAGGCCGGGGGGCCTATATTCCGCTTGATCCTGAATATCCCGCAGAACGCATCTCCCATGTGCTGGAAGACAGCGGGGCGCGTTTCATCATCACAGACGGCGGAAGCGGCGACATCTGCCCCGGAGGAAGCGCAACCGTCCTGAACTTTGAAGAGGTGGGCAAAAACCGGCCGGAAAGCAATCCGAACGTCAGCGTCGTGAACCGTGACGTAATAACTCTGAAGGAAATTGCGGGATAAGTCGGGAAAAGGCGGGATATATCGGAACGGCGTTTGTAATGGGATTACACACTGTGTAATGAAAAGGCGGGGGACGATCCCCGCCTTTTCTCATTCTTTTCCATTCGTCAGGCCGGAGCCGACATGCCCTTAGCGGCTGCCTTGAGCTCCCCGCTGGCCCGGAATACGGGCACGATGCAGGCCGGAATTTCCAGCGTCTCGCCCGTGCGGGGATTGCGCCCCTGCCGGGCGCGGCGTTTTTTGATTTCCAGTCTGCCAATGCCCGTCAGCGGCACGGAGTCACCGCTGGCGAGTGCCTGCTGCGCGATCATTCCCAAGGCGGCCAGAAATACCTCGGTATCAGCCTTGACAATGTTCCTCCCGGACTCCCGCACGGTGTGTGTCAGTTCATTGATGAGTTCTGCTTTGGTCATTGCTGTTTCCCTTCCTTTTTGTTTCCAGTTCCAAGAAAACCGCTCCCAACGCCAGACTGATAGCCTTCCTTAATCTCTCCATGAGCTTATCCCTTATGGGATTCAGACGGCTGTCAACCGCCACCTGTAACGAATAGTTGGCCTCATCAGCGGAACTTGATGGCAAGCATGATATGTTGATCATCCAGAGCAATTTTACCGCATTTTACGTTCATGTCATCCTCACGCCCGGCAGGGAAGCCTGCCGCTGTCGCCGGCGCATGCGTTCCTTGTTGACGATCTCATAGATCTGCTTTGTGGACAGCCTGTACCGGGCCGCAAGCTCGTGGACGTTATCGCCTTTGAAAGCGGCGTAGATGCGGGCATTCCTGCGTTTGCGGTCGAAAGGAAAGTACACCTGCTGGCCACCGAAAGTGTCGGCAATAATGTCCGTGACGCGACGGCCCAGCCCCTGAACGCCTTTGCTTGCCTCCTGATCCACGATGGCGGCAATCGTTTCCAGAATCTCCGCCGCACGGTCACTGAACACGCCCATTGCGCGCCTCTGTGACCAGATTGCCGTCAAGGACTGGCGGCGGATTTTCATCCTGAAGGATGGAAAGACAGACCGCGCGTTTCTTTGGATCGTCACAGCGGTCAAACCACTGTTTCAGGATTTCGATCATGGCCTGGCACTGTTTGACGGTGGCATCCTCCAGTGTGCGGCCCGTGAAGCGCCGCATGCAGGAGGCAAGCGCCTTTTCCGAACGGTCGCGCACGATGCCGCAGTCTGCCATTGTCAGCCAGAGCGCGCGTATCTTCTTCGCCTGCGGATCACTGATCAGGCGCTTGCCCTTGTGCGTGGGCTTCTTTTGAAAGCCCTTGCGCTTCATCTCTTCAATGACGCGCCATTGTTCCTTCGGCGTCATTCTTGAGCAGGAATCCTTGCCCGTGAGGTCGATAAGCAAGGCGCGATAGGTGTCATCATCCAAGCCTAGCTGAATCTTGGCCACATGGATCATGCCGATGAGCCTGGACATTGCGGACTCCTATGCGGGTACGGTCGATGTGTCGGCCAGTTCCGCCTCGTTGAGCTCGTAGAAGAAGTCATCGGACTGCGCGAGCTTGCAGCCCACCTCGGCCAGCATGTCGGCGGGCAAGGCGCGGAGCTTGTCCTTGTCCACTTCCTGCTTGATGCGCACGGCGTCGAGGCCCCTGTCCTGAATGAGGGTAAGGATGCGCTCCCAGGTGAACTTGCGATTGAGAGGTTTGACGGATGTGGAGGAGCGGAAGCCGATGGTGCCGAAGTCGAGCACAAGCGACTTGCGCGTCTTGAAAAGCTCCTCCCTGCGGTTTTGGGCGAACTGGACAAGAATCTGTTCGCGCTCGGCGATGCGCTGCCGGTGCGGCTCGCACTCCTGGGCGCAGCGGGCTTTGAGCTCGGCCACGCCCTCCTTGAGGGAAAGCTCGGCAAGGTCGATGGCGCGGCGGGACGCGGCGATTTCCGCGAGAACGGCGTCGGCGTCCTCCAGCGTGGAGATGGCGGGAATCTGCGGTACGGGTTTAACGCGTTTCATAATGCCTCCCAGAGTTATAAATCAAAGCCCCATCGCTATGCGCGCACCTGCCGCACGACATCTGCCGTGACCAGCCGTTCCCCCATGCCCGCGGCCAGGTTCATGGCCGCCGTGGCGTAGTTGCTGATGGCCAGCGGATAGCCCATGTACACGCCGTGGCCTGATCTGTCGCGCGCCACCATCAGCCTGTCCCGCAACGCCTCCAGGGCCTCGTCCTCGAATACGCTGTGAATATCGGCCCCCGCGCGGCTGAAACGGTGCTCCAGAAATTCGGCGGGCTTCTTGATGGGTTCCAGGCGAACGGGAACGCAACGCTGCACGACTTCCCGCACATCGCTCTGTGTGCTGCCGAGCTTGTCCATCAACTCGGTCTGGCCGATGAGGATGATGGACAGCAGGCGCTTCATGCCGTCCTTCAGTTCCCAGAAACGTTTGAGGCATTTCAGGGTATGGGCGTTCAGGTCATGCGCCTCCTCAATGATCAGCACATGGCGCATCCCGGCCCGGTTGGATTCCTTCAGTATCTGATGGAGCCGCCTGTCCCGCACTTCCTGGCTGCGCGGGATGGTAGTCCCCGGCGCCAGCGTGGCAATGATGGCCTCCGCGATATGCCGGGCCACCATAGGCTTGCCGTCGCGGCCGCCGGTCATGCTCAAGGTGTAGGGCTCGATGATGACCACTCCGTCGCCGTCTGCCCGCAGACGCTCGATCAGGTCTTCCCGCAGGGTCGACTTCCCGGAGCCGGATTCACCCACAACGGCCATGAAATTGCCGTTGGTGGCCGCGTCATACATGAACTCGCGCACATAGCGGCTTTCCGGCGAAAAATAGACATCCTCCGGGCTTTGCGGATCGTCGAACGGATCGCGCATGAGCTTGAAATGCTGCCGCGCCCGCGCGGTCAAAAGCTGTTTCCGCAATATCATTTCATCATCTCCCGTGTCGGTTTGTGCTTGTACTGGAGAACCTGGCGCCGGAGCGGAAGCCGTGACGGTTGTTCGGGCGGATTCGGCCAGCGCGGACTCGATCCTTTCAGGGGCAACATCGCGTTCTCGCAGCCACGCGGCGAGCTTGGCCCGGATGGCGGCCCAGTGCCGGGGAGTAGGCCGCCCGTTGCAGAGCCGGTTGATAGTGGTCACGGGCAGGCCGGTGTCCCTCGCCACCGCCCTCTGTCCCACGCCCATTTCCGACAGCAGCATCTTCAGTTGGCGCATGCCATGCCTCCGTCAAAATGCGTGATGGTAGCCGCCCGCGGCGCGAAGCGGGCCATGATGGCCTCCGCGAGTTCCGGGAGGGCGGATTCCGGCACCTGCCGGGGATAGCGCGCCCGAATCAGGTCATTGCAGCCCACCGGATCCGCCGCCCACGCCTCGCCGCACATCTCCATCAGCCGATTTGCCGCCTGCGCCCGATTGAGCGGCACAGGCGCGGCGGTCTTGCCTTCCACGTCCAGGGCACGGCCGGAGCGCCGCAGGTACTGCGGGGCCTCGCGCACATCGGCCATAGCGTCCATGTCCGCAAAGGGCTGCCGATTGCGGGCCTTGTGCGCCCGCTCGGCCTCTTCCAGATCGTCCGTGCCGTAGGCGCGCTTCTTGATCTCCTGGAGGCGTTGCTCGGCGGCGATCCGCGGCAGGCGGCGGTACTCCTCGCCGATGACCGGGGCCGTGATGTCCCGCCCAGCCTCGTCCTTTTCAATGGGCGGCACCTCAAAGCGCAGTTCCGTCCCGTCCGGCATGGCCTTGATGACCATGACGGCCGGGGCGCGGAAGGGATTGAGCCGCACGGTCACGCTGTCGCCGGAGGAAAGCCCGTGATAGCCGAGCTCGCGCAGGTCATATTCCCGGACGCCATGCGAGCGCGTGTCCACACTGATGCGGAAGCGGTTGTCGATCTGGCGGCGCTCGTCCTGCCAGTGGGCAATGGCCTCCAGCACCGGGCGCTCCACCGTCCGCAACTGCGTGTCCGTGATGCCCACCCAAAGCTGGTTGCGCGGTTTGCGCGCCCTGGTGAGAATGGCGTGGGCATTGAAATGCCGCCGCCAGCGGTCGGCCTGCGCCTGCAATTCCGCAAGCGACGGCGTATCCATGAAGCGCAATCGGCTCTCGAATCCGGTCTCCACAAGGTTTTGCGCCACTTCCACGGCGCCGGTGGCGCGGGCGTTGCCCGCCTCGTGCCAGAGCGGCTCTATCTCCAGATCGCGCAGGAACTGCACCACCAGAGAGGACTTGTTGCCGCTGCCCTTGTCCATGAAGAGGCGCAGCGGCGCGCCGTGCATGGGGTCACGCGGCCCCCTGTCGCTGATGGCCTCCACCAGTGTGGTAATGACGCCGCGCGCGTCCTCGCCTTTTGCCTGCTCATAATGCAGGAACAGGCAGCCGCTGAAGTGGTCGGCCACCACATAGCGGATGATGCGCTGCCCCGCGATTTCTATGAGCTTGCCGGGCTTGTGCGCGTTATAGTCCCGCTCATTGATGAGCCGCACGGCATCCTGCCCGCGCATGCGGTAGAGGACGCAGACCGAGGCGTCCAGTTCCCAGACGTGATTCGGATGCAGGCTGCGCATCTCCACCGCCGGGCGCGCCGCGCCGAGTTGGTCGGGATGGCAGCAATGCCTGCGCATGGCCCGTGAAAGCGTCTCCTTGCTTGGCATGGTCACCTCTCCCGTTTCGGCGTCGACAACGCCCAGCCCGTTGGCCGCCAGGCGTTCCCGCGCCGCCGTGATGGTGGTGATGCGCTTGCCGCCCTGGCGCTGACCCAAATGCACAAGGCCGCCCGCCAGCATGGCAAGCTCCGCGCTGACGCAGGTCTCTCCCTTGTCCGCCCTGGTCTTGCGGCCGCTGCGCCAGCCCGTGTATCGGTTCAGCAGCGCATAGACGGTTTTGCTGCTCCGCCCCAGAGTCTCCGCCGCCCGCGCCACCAGGGCGGCGCGCTCGCCGCCGCTGGGCGGGGCGGCGGCAAGCGCCTGGGCAAGATCGTGCAGATAGCTCTGCTGGGCGGCGGAAAGCGGCATGGCGCTACTCCGCTCCGTTCCCGGCCCGCGGCTCGTCTTCGCCGGGCAGTTCAAAGCGCGCCCGCAGGTCGACATCAATGCCGGCTCTCAACACCATATTCGCCACGGTATCCATGAGCTGGCCGACTCTCTCGTGCACATACGCGCAGGATTCCTCCGTGATGCGGTCGTCGGTCAGCATGGTGGCACAATGGCCGATGAGTTCCACGACAGCCAGAAAAACCTGCTGATACTTTTTATCCACACCTTCCCGCGCCCCAGCGTTGATGTCGTTCAAGGCCTTTTGCTGATCGTCCGGGGCCATGCTGGTCAGGCGGTTGATCTTTTCCTCCAGAGCGTCCAGACGCTCGCCCTTGTCCTTGCTGACCTTTTCCTTGGCGGCCAGCGTTTCCTCCATCTCCTTTTTTTCGACCTTGGCCCTGGCCAGTTCCAGCTTCAGTTCCGCGAGTTTGTCCTTCATCGCCTCCGGGCCGTCGGCGGCGTCCACTTCGGCCAGGATGGCCTCGCGCTCCGCGGGCGGCAGTTCCGCGATGCCTTGCCGCAGCAGGCGCAGATCGCGGTAGCCGAGATTGAGGGTCTCGGCTGTAGCCATGAAGGATTCGCCGAGAAGGGTGAGGTTTTGGAGATCCTCATAGACCTTGCCGCGTGACAGGCCAATATAAGAGCATAAATCCTCAAACGTATTAAGGTGAAGGCTCTGTCCATGGCGATCCGTGACAGTAATACCTTTGTAATCTCCGCTCTGTTTGCGCTCGGCCAGCCACTTGAGCCGGGCGAGGCCTGTAAACTGGCTTATCAGGTCAAACGCCTGGAACATGCCTAGCCCTTGAGCGAGGGAAAGACTCTGCGCCAGTTCCGCCTTGGGCATGGTCAGGCTCTGTGCCCGCAGGTCAGCCACCACCGGCGCGGCCGCCTGTTCGGCAAGCGCGGCCTCGGCGTTGCGGGAATCATCAGGGGCCGCGTCCAGCGGCCTGCGCCCGCGGCGGGGCGCGGCGGTTTCGATGGTGATATTGGGCAGGTCATTCATTGCATCACTCCTTACGGCAGCATCTGGCGCGCCTGGGCCGTCACGCGCATTTCAAAGTTGCGCCCGCGCTCGGCCAGATCGCTCATATACAGTTGATACATCTTCATCAGCGCCACCGGCTTCTCGCTGATGGCCCAGCGGCCGTTGTCCAGTTTGCGGACCCAGCCCGCCTCTTCCAGTGTCCGGAGGTCGCGGCAGACGTTGGCGCCGGAATATCCCGTGGCGCTGACGATCTCCTTGTTGCTCATGCCGTCCAGCACGGCGCGGAAGAGGGCCTCGGTGATCCTGAGCGCCCGCACGGCGGCATTATCCGTTTTTTGCACCATGCCTACCTCCACCACTTCGGCCGCGCCACTACCTCAAAGGGCTCGCCCTTGTTCGCGGCCTCCTCGCCGGGCAGCCTGATCTGATTGCAGGGCAGGCCGAGCCTGCGGGCATGGTCGAGCTCGGCGGCCACGCCCACGCTCTCGCGGATGCCGTCCAGCATGAGCACCACCAGGGCGTCGGACATTTCCAGCATCCGCAGGCACGGCTCGCGCCATACCTGGAAATCGCCTGCCAGGTCTCCGGGCTCCCCGTCGGCCTTGATGATGGCATGCCCCATGGAGAGCGGCGAAACCACGCTCCAGCCCGCCCGCATGAGCCATGCCGCGCACTCGCTGGCAAGATTCGCGCGTGCCGCGCGTTTTGCGGGTTCCGGGTGACTGTAGGAAGTGGCCAGATAGAGCAGGATCGGGCGGTCCATATCCAGGGCCTGCGTGGCGTCCGCCAGGCCGACAGGTTCCACAAACCGGAGGTTCCCGGAGTTCAGGTCAGATTCCGGGATAAACCCTTCATGGGGCCGGTCACAGGTCGGGCAGCGCCATTCAACGGTCAGTTGGAACTCGCCCCCGCCGTAATCGTTGCCGCGGCGGGCGATGGCGCACACGGCCCAGTCCGGCGGCAGGCGCGGCCCTTCGGGACAGTGACGGGGGAACCTGGCCACGCGCGCCAGTTTGCCCACATAGTCCTTTTTGAACCTGGGCGGCTCCACTTCGCGCCACTCGATAAGGCAATCGGGATTGCACAAACGCATGCCTACGCCTCCTCCGGGATCAACAGCCCGTTGACCTGTCCGGCCAGGCCCAGCAACTGGCCCCGGATAAGCCGAACCTCCAGCCACACTCCCTCATCAACGCGCCCGGCAAGCTCCGCAAGGTCGTCCGCGCGGGCCACTAGGTCTTGCGCCAGCGGCGAATCGTATTGCCTTTCTTCTCTGGGCCTGCTATCAGTTCTTTCAAACATGGATTCATCTCCCGTGTTTTGGATGGCGGTGTCTGTTGCAGCGGG
Organism: Desulfovibrio sp. SGI.169; assembly: GCF_050313595.1. Taxonomy (NCBI): domain Bacteria; kingdom Pseudomonadati; phylum Thermodesulfobacteriota; class Desulfovibrionia; order Desulfovibrionales; family Desulfovibrionaceae; genus Desulfovibrio; species Desulfovibrio sp. SGI.169. The sequence goes on from NZ_JBNPLS010000014.1 coordinate 12,250, forward strand.
TGCCGCCGTTTCTTTTCTCGGCCATTACACGGCCTCCCGCTCTGCCTCGCCTGTTTTGATGCCCAGCAGCACGGCTATGTCGTGCGCCGTCCCGAACTTGCCGCGGTTGCGCCCGGAGAGCACGTCATAGACGTGTCGGGGCCGCAGGCCATTGGCCCGCGCCCAGCCGGCAATGGTGAGGCCCTGGGCCTCCAGTTCGCGCCGCGCCTCGTCAGGCGTCCGCAGCCGCTTTTTCCTGGCCATGTGTCCTCCTTGTTGTCTGTGGGCCCCGGCTTGCGTCAGCCGTTGGCGAGTCTTCGAGCCTTACGGATGACGACAGCCTATGCTGTGCCGTGCCGGGGAACGTCCGGCCGAGGTAGGAAGCCGAATTCGCCGTTGCGCCTTGCCCGGTCGATGCCCTCCGGGGTCTCCACGGTCGCGGGAGCGGCGGCAAGTGGCCGCTGGAAAATTATGCGCTCCGCCGTCTTGTGCCGCCGTCCGCCTTCCTGTAGGAAAAAGAAAAATGTCGGCGGAAATCGGCGGACGTCATGGATAATTTTTATATCCACATAACGAAAACGTCAAGAAAAAATATAAAAAAATTATCCAGGCGGTAGGTATGGCTTTTCCAGAAAACTTTGGAGACAGACTTTTTGAAATACGGGGGCGGCGGTCTAGGGTCACTTTTGCCCGCCAATACGGTATCCATGAACAGAGTCTTATCCGATATGAAAAAAATCAGAGGATTCCAGATAATAATTTTATACGCAAAATTCTAGATGGAGAAGGCGTCTCTGAGGAATGGCTTATCAACGGACAAGGGCCAAAGTATATCTCACAACCTCCGACGGTCGGAGATTGTGGTGAGAATAAAAAACTTCAACCTACTGAAATAAATAAAATAAAAGAATATTCGGCCTCCGACGTCGGAGGTTGCGAAACAGATTTAATACGCACATTGCACGAAAATGCTGCTCTCTTGCGCGAAAACGGTGATCTCCGCGTGGAGGTGGAGCGCCTGAAAAACCAGTTGAACCAGGCCAAGGAAGGCAGACCGAATGATGACGCTCTGTTCGCCAGACTGGTGCAGGAAAACAAGGATCTGCGCGCCCGGCTCAAGGCGTTTGAGCTTGCCGGGATGGTCGCTCCACCCATGACGGATATAGCGCAAAATGGACTGCCTGAACGGGAATAGGAGGGCATGATGTCGGTGATATTCATTTGTGGAATACATGGGGCGGGGAAAACGACTTTTGGGAGGAAATTATCGGAACGTATCGGCCTGCCGCATTTTTCCTCAAGTGACCTCATCAGAAAAAAGACCCCCGCCGCACTTCCGACAGCAACCGGAGAAAAACGCGTTAGCAACAGTGACCAAAATCAAGCAACCCTCATTGAGGCTGTCAACGAAATCCATGAAAAATGTCCTGTCATAATTCTTGACGGTCATGCCACTATTCTCGATCCGGGAGGTGTCCCCGTCCCCATAGATAAACAAATTTTTCAAAGCCTTGATGTTTGCGCGTTGATTTTTCTGGATGTTGCTGTGAAGAAAATTGCGGAACAACTTGAAAGGCGGGATGGGAAGCACCCTGCTCTTGAGTTACTATCTAGGCATAGGAAAGCCGAACGTGCCCATGCTCAAACAGTGGCAGAAAGCTTACGTTGTCTCTTTCGTGCGATAGATGGCAGTGAAGAAAGTCTAAATAAGGTAGTAAAGGACTTAACTCAAAACTTGGGGGGGGTATGTCCGAGCCAGTTATAAGCGTGAAGAAGTTTAAAGACGTAAATATTGATGACCCCTTTTTTGAAAGCCTGAAAGGGGCCTATAATGAATTCCCGGACTGGTTCGCCCGGAAGGCGGACGAAGATGCCTACGTTTCCTACTCCCCATCTGGTGGCTTGCATGCTTTCTTGTACCTCAAGCCGGAGAAAGGGCCAATCACGGATATTGAACCACCTCTGGACGTTCCTGCCTGCCTTAAGGTGGGGACATTTAAGGTGGATGCCCACGGCACAAAGCTGGGGGAGCGTTTTGTCAAAATCATTGTGGATACGGCCCTGGCCCAAGGACTGCCCGTTGCCTATCTTACGATTTTTCCTGAGCATGAACCGCTTATCCGCATTCTGGAAACCTTCGGTTTCACGAAACGGGGAACGAAACCTGGCCCCAACGGCACGGAAGACGTTTATGTCAAGGATATGCGAGAGTTGACGGGCAACCTGCTCCTAGACTATCCCATTGTGGATAGCAGAGGGCATAAAAAATGGATGATGTCCATTTACGCAGATTACCACACAGACCTTTTCCCGGATTCAATCTTAAGAACGGAACGTCCGACTATGCTCCAGGACACAAGCCATACAAACGGCATTCATAAAGTATATGTAGGAGCATATCGGGACTTTCCCCAAGTTTCTTCCGGCGATTGCCTTGTCATCTATCGCTGCGTGGAAAGAGACAGTAACAAGCCAGCTTGGTATGGCTCAGTAGCGACATCCCTTTGTGTGGTGGAAGAAATCCAACCGGCGCGCTCCTTTGGCTCTGCCGAAAAGTTTATTACATACTGCAAAAAATATAGCGTTTTTGATGAGGCTAAGCTACGTTCTCTTTATCCAAAAACTGGAATGTACGCTGTATTGATGACATATAATCTGGCCTTTCCGCGACGTCCCACGCTCGGGTCATTGGTCGAAGCGCGTGCGGTTCCACACCCCAGTGAGGGGCATTACATGGGATTCCTGCCTCTCTCGGACGACGCGTTCAAAAAGATCTTAGAACTCGGAGGCATCCGTGAGGGCTATGTTATCTATTAAGCCGGAATTCGCAGAAAAAATTTTTTCCGGCGAAAAGGGATTCGAGTTCCGCAAGGTGGCTTTTCGGCGCGATGTAACAACCGTCGTTGTCTATGTGACGTCTCCCGTGGCAAAGATTGTAGGGGAGTTCGAGATTGCCCAAATCCTGGAGGGCAAGCCATACGACCTTTGGTGCCGAACGAAGGAAAAAGCCGGTATCTCCAAGAGATTTTTTTACGAGTACTTCAAGGGCAAAACAAAGGCCATAGCCATTGAAATTGGAAAGATACGGCAATATCCAAAGGCAAAAGACCCCTACGCAGGGGGGAAGAAGTTCACGCCGCCACAGTCTTTCCGTTATCTTTGATAAGGGAATCTGATAGTCTGTCTTCTCCCTGATTTTTTTCACCTCCGTTACAAGAAACCGCCCCAGGGCCACCGTATGGTGGCCCTGCGTGCGGCGGTCGTTACCACATCTCTCTCCCGCTCCGTGTGCTGACGAGCGCCGCGCGCCACATCACAACACGGAGGCGCCATGTCCCTTTTCAAGAAGCTCCTGGCCACACTGCGGCCGCTCTATGATTTCCGCGCCCTGCTTTTGCTCTTCGCCGCCTTCCTCATCGGCGCGGTGACGGACCCCGCGGCCACGCTGGGCCTTGCCGGCTATCTGGCCTATGTCATCGGCATGGCCGGGGCCGCGCTCATGCTTTCCAAAATCCTGATGCCCTACCAGCGCACGAGCCAGCATATCCGTTCCGCGCTCGAAGAGGGCAATGTGGCCTCGGCCCTGGTGGTGCTGGCGCGCGTCATCCTCATCCTCGGCCTGCTCATCACCCTCATGGCCTGGGGCAAGTGATGTCGTCCGCATTGCTGGCGCTGCCGCTCCTGGCGCAGTTGTACCTGCCCATGCTCTGGGAGGAGCATCTGGCCTATACGCCGGACTTCTACGACGCGAGCATTTACGCGGGCCAGGTGGAGCAGGAGACCTGCTACGGCCTCAAGGACAAGCGTTGCTGGAATCCCCGCACCGAGCTCAAGACCAGGCGAGAATATGGCTTTGGCCTCGGACAGTTGACCATCGCTTATGACGCTGCGGGCAAGGTGCGTTTCAACGCCTTTGACGAGGTGCGGCGGCTCCACGCCTCTCTTGAAAGGTGGAAGTGGGAAGAACGCTACGATCCGCGCCTCCAGTTGCGGGCATTGATCCTTAAAAACCGCGCCAACTGGAATGCCCTGCGCGGCTGCGCCACGGACGAGGACAGGGCGGCCATGATGCTCTCGGCCTACAACGGCGGCCTGGGCGGCGTCTTGCAAGACCGGGCCTATTGCGGCCGCGTCAGGGGCTGTGACCAGTCCCGCTGGGCGGGGCATGTGGAGACGCACAGCCGCAAAAGCCGCAAGGGCATGGGAAAAGCCTATGCCGACAAGTCGCCCTACGGCATCAACCGGGCCTATGTCCGCAACGTCATGGGGGAAAAGCGGGCGCGTTACCGCGCCGCCCTGGCGGAACTGGCGGAGGCGCGGCCATGAAGGACATCATCCTCACGCTGGTGCTCGTGATGGTCATCGGCGGCACGATAGCCATCCAGCATCTGCGCATCAATGCGGCCGAGGAGCGCGCCGCCCGGCTGGACGCCGAAGCGCTGGAGCTGCGGGAGGAAGTGGCCCGCTGGAAAGCCGCATATGTCCAGATGAAAACCGGGCAGGAGGCGCTCGCGGCGCAGGCCCAGGCATGTTTCGACCGTGAAGCGGCGGCCCGCGCCGATGCCGACCAGTGGCGGCAGATTTTTGAGAACATGACCCTTCGCAGCCTGGACGCGGAGGAAGCCCGGGGAGTGCCGGACGATGCGACACGCCGCGCCTTGCTGTCTGCTCTTGATCGCCCTCTTTAGAGGACGCCCGCCCCGCACGTCCTGTGCGGGATCGGGCTGTCGCTTGCCGCAAGCGCGGTTGCGGCTGCGCTCCCGCTGCGCGGCCAGCATCATCCTGATGCTGCTTTTATGCGCCTGCGCCCGCCCTGCGGCGCAACAGCCCGCCCCGGAGCCGGTCATCATCCGGCCCGCGCGCTGTGGCCGCCCGGCAACGCCGGAACTGCCCCGGCTCTCCGGCCTCGCGTTGTTGGAGAGCGCACAGGGCTATGCCCTGCTCAAGCGCCGGGACCGCGTCATGCGCGACTATATCGCCGGGCTGGAGGATGCCCTGGACTGCTATGAGGCGCAACTGCCGCCCGGCGAGACGCGGGAAGAGGGAGAATGATGGACGCCGTACTTGATTTTGTCCGCGCGTTCGGCTGGCTCGCCGCCATCCTCGTCAATCTGGTCATCGTCTGGGTTGGCTGGAGCCTGCGCCACAAGTTCGTCACCCGCGAGGATTGCGCCCAGCAACGCGCGGAGCAGGCCAGGGCGCGGGAACGTATGTCCGAATTACTTGCCACCCACGAAGCCGCCATGCGCGAGTTGACGCTCAAGCTCCAGGCTATGCCCGATCATGAGCGTTTGCACGGTATCGAGCTCAAGCTGGCGCGTATCGAGGGCGAACAGGGCAGGCTTGCCGAGGCATTGCACGGCATGCGCGCCATCCTTGAACGAGTCGAAAACCAGACGACGCTGCTGATGCGCGACCGGATGGGAGAATGAGCAATGAACACGCACGACCTTATCACCCGTAACCGGCGTCTCGCCATCTTGCGTTTTCTGGCGGCCGAGCCGGACTATTCGATGAACACCAGCGTTTTGCAGACGGCCCTGCGCCACATCGGCCACGGCGTCCCGCGCGACACGGTGGAAGCCGATGCCGCATGGCTGGCGGAACAGGGGCTTGCCACAGTGGAGCATCTGGACATCCCGGTGACGGTCCTGCGCATCACGCCGCGCGGCGCGGACGTGGCCAGCGGCGTTGCCGCACATCCGGGCGTCGATCGTCCGCTGCCCCGCTAGGTGTCGTCATGGGCCGCGCTTCCAAAATTCGCCGCCTGCCGGAAGCCCTGCGCGAGCAACTGCATGCCATGCTGGACGCCGGGCACACGCTCGACGAGATCACCGAACACCTCAAGGCCCTGGGCGCGGATGTGTCGCGCTCCGGCCTCGGCCGCTACAAGCAGCGGGTGGACAAGGTGGCCGCGCGTCTGCGGGAATCGCGCAACATGGCCGAGGCCATCATGGAGCGCATGGGCGCCGAGGCCGCCACGGGCAAGAGCGGCGACGCGCTCATCCAGATGCTGACCACCCTTACCACGGATTACATGCTGCGCCGCCTGGATGACCCGGAGGCTGTACCGGAGGTGGAGGAACTGCGCGGCCTTGCCCGTGCCGTCAAGGAGCGCGCCCAGGCCGCCCGCGCCACCCAGGACTACATGACCAGAGTGCGGGAGGACGCGCGGCGCGAAGAGGAACGCCGCATGCGCGAGGCTGTGGAACAGGCCGCCGGACAGGCCGGAGATGCCGGGGACATGAGCGCCGCCGAGGTCTTTGAGCGCATCCGGGCTGTATATAGGGGAGAAGCGTAATGCCGCGCCCCATCCTCTACCCCTACCAGCGGCGCTGGCTGGACGATCCGGCGCGCTTCAAGATCGGCATGTTTTCGCGCCAGAGCGGCAAGACCTATACGACCACCCTGGAGATCGCCGAGGACATTATCCGGGCCGAGTTGGAAAAGCGCCGGGTGCGCTGGGTCATCCTCTCCCGCGGCGAACGTCAGGCCAGGGAGGCGATGGACGAGGGGCTGAAAGTTCATCTGCGCGCCTTCGGCGCGGCCTTTGACGCCTTTGAGACCGATTTCCGCCTTTCGGACGCCACAAGCTGCAAAAGCCTGGAAGTGACCATGAAGCACGGCTCGCGCGTCACGGCGCTCCCGGCCAATGCCGACACGGCGCGCGGCTTTTCGGCCAACGTCTTTCTGGACGAGTTCGCCTTCCATCAGGATTCCCGCAAAATCTGGGCCGCGCTCTTCCCGGTCATCTCCCGGCCCGGCCTGCGCCTGCGCGTGGTCTCCACGCCCAACGGCAAGAACAACAAGTTCTATGACCTGATGACCGGCAAGGATGACGTCTGGTCCCGGCATACGGTGGACATTTATCAGGCCGTCGCCGACGGCCTTCCGCGGGACATCGACGAATTGCGCGAAGGCTGCGGAGACCCGGACGCCTGGGCGCAGGAATACGAGTTGCAGTGGCGGGATGAGGCCAGCGCCTGGCTGCCGTATGAGCTGATCACGGCCTGCGAGCATGACCGCGCCGGGCAGCCGGACGCCTATACGGGCGGCCCGGCATATGTGGGCGTGGACATCGGCCGCCGCCATGACCTGTTTGTGATCTGGGTGCTGGAAGCCCTGGGCGACGTGCTCTGGACGCGCGAGGTCATCGCCCGCAGGGGCGTCACCTTTGCCGAGCAGGCCGCCCTGCTGGACGAGGCGCTTGCCCGCTACCGCGTCCTGCGCGTCTGCATGGATCAGACCGGCATGGGCGAGATGCCCGTGGAGGAGGCGCGGCGCAAACACGGCACAAGCCGCGTGGAGGGCGTGCTGTTTACCGCCGCCCACAAGCTGGCGCTGGCCACGGTGGGCAAGCAGGCGTTCGAGGATCGCCGCCTGCGCATCCCCCTGGGCGATACGGCCCTGCGCGCCGACCTGCACAAGCTGCAAAAGGTTTCCGGCCCCACGGGCAGCCCTCGCTTTGTGGCGGATTCCGATTCCGGCGGTCATGCCGACCGCGCCTGGGCCTGCTTCCTGGCTGTGAGCGCGGCCACGTCTCCGGCTGCCGTCATGCCCGACCACGCCACCCCGCGCAGCTTGGGCATGACCGAGGGGGCGCACGGAACAGGCGCGCGTTTCCGCGATCCCGACATGGGCTACATGCCCCTCAGCCCCTCCTCTTTTGACGGCACGTTTCGGAGGCTCTGATGCCGGACGACATCCTGCATAATCCCAATACCATTCCCGCAAAGGCCGACTTCGCCGTCCATGCCGACGGCTCCCTGGATCTCGCCACTTTCGTGGGCGAGATCCTGCCCAGCACTGACCCGGTTCTTGTCTCCCTTGGCGGCTCCCTCAAGGAGTATCAGAAGCTCCGCCGCGACGACCAGGTGGCGGCCCTCATGCAGCAGCGGCAGGACAAGCTGGTGGAGGCGGAATGGGAAGTGGTTCCCGGCGGCGAGGACCGGCGGGACATCGAGGCGGCGGACTGGTTGCGGCAATGCCTGAACGGCCTGCAATTCGACCAGGTCTGCCGCAAGATGCACGGCGCCATCCTTTACGGCTACGGCGTGGCGGAATGTCTCTGGGCGCGGGACGGCGCCCGCGTCATCCTGGCGGACATCCGGGTGCGCGCCCCGTGGCGTTTCGGCTTCGGCAAGGACGGCCTGCTCAAACTTAAGGTGCGGACGGAATACCGCCCCATGCCGCCGCGCAAGTTTTGGCTCACCGCCTGGGGCGCGGAAGATGACGACAGCCCCTACGGCACAGGGCTGGGGCATATGCTCTGGTGGCCGGTCTTCCTCAAGCGCAACGGCGCGCGTTTCTGGGCCGCCTATCTGGACCGCTTCGGCGTGCCCACCACCAAGGCAACGTATGAACAGGGCGAATCGGACGCCGAGAACGAAAAACGCAAGCGCGCCGCGCTGGAGGCCGCCCTGGCGCTGCGCAGCGAGGGCGCGGTGGCCATGCCCCAGGGCTTTGACATCGCCCTGGTGGAGAGCACCAGCAAGGGCAGCGGCGACTTCAAGGATTTTCTCTCCTACTGGGATGACGCCATCGCCAAGGTCATCCTTTCCCAGCCCGGCACCTCGCGCATCGGCCAGTACAGCGGCACGGCGGAAGTCCACAGCGGCATCTCGGCCAGCGTGGTCAAGGCCGATGCCGACCTGCTCTGCCAGAGCTTCAATGCCGGGCCTGCAACCTGGCTGACCGAGTGGAATTTCCCCGGCGCAAAGCCCCCGCAGGTCTGGCGCAAGGTGGAGGACAACGAAAGGCTCAAGGCCCAGGCCGAGCTGGACAAGGGCATCGCCGATCTGGGCCTGGAACTGACGGATGATGAAGTCCAGCGCCGCTATGGCGACGCCTGGCAGCGGCGCAGTGTCGCTTCCTTCCAGCCGGGGCAGCCAGGCGCGGACTTTGCGGAACGTGTCGAGCCGCCCGCGGCGAACGACGGGCAGTACAGCGACATGCTGGCGCGGCAGGCGGAAGCCCTGACCGATGCGCCGCAAAGCGCCATGATCGACGCCATTCGGGAGGAACTGGACAAAACCATCGCCCAGGGCGGGAGCCTGGCGGACTTTGCCGAGCGCGTGCTGGCGCTGAATATTCCCGGCGGCCCCAGGGAGCTTGACGGCCTCGCCGACATTGTTTCCGGCGCGCTGCTCGCGGCGCATCTCGCCGGCCGCGCCGGAGAATAGCCATGCCCGAAGCGCAGGTCACGGCAACGAACACGCCCTTCCGGGAGGCCATTGACCACTTCCGGCGCAAGGTGCGCGTGCCGGTCACGACCTACCGCGATCTTGCCGGAGAGTGCCACGCCAAGGCGTTCATGGTGGCCGGCGCCAACAACGACGCGTTGCTGGCCGACCTCCACAAAACCATCCTCGGCTACATGGAGAGCGGCAGGTCTGCCCGGGACTTCCGGGCGGATTTCGAGCGCATCGTCAAGGCCCACGGCTGGCAATACAGGGGCGAACCGGGCTGGCGCAGCCGGGTCATCATCAATACCAACCTGCGCACCAGCTACATGGCGGGCCACTGGGAAAATCTGGTGGCCGAGCGCGAGGCGCGGCCCTGGCTCATGTACCAGCAGGTGCAGGACGCGAAGAAACGGCCGGAGCATTCCCAGTGGCACGGCCTCATCCTGCCCATCGACCACGAGTTCTGGAAAACGCACTACCCGCCCAACGGCTGGGGCTGCCGTTGCACGGTGGTGGGCGTGAGCGCGGGCCAGATGCGCCGCAACGGCTGGAAAGAGGCCACGGATGTGCCGACCTCTCCCGGCGACATCCCGGAGGAGTGGGCCTACAATGTGGGCATGGCCTCGCGCGTCTCCACGGGGCCGGAAAACGCGGAATGGGAACCGCTCATCCAAAGCCGCACGTATGAGACCTATGGCCGCCCGGAAGCCGTGCCGCTGGACAAGCCAAGGGCCGCGCCGGGGCAGGCGGCGGAAGGCCGCGCCGCCGTGCGGGCCGCTGTGGAAAAAATGCTCGGTGGCCAGGCCGGAATTTTCACCGGGCCGGACGCCCTCACGGTGGGCATCACGGCCCAGAGCCTCGGCAACCACCTCAAGCCTGACCGCGCCCCGCTGGTGCCCCTCATCCCGGAGATCATCGAAGACCCCTTTGAGATCTGGCTCATGCCCTACCGGGACAAGCGCACGGGCCGCGTGGAACTGCGGCGCCATTACATCAAGGCGTTCTCGCTCGGCAAAGGCTTGTATAGCTGGTTCGTGGCCGAGTTCTGCAAAGGGGAGCTTGTCGACGTGACGGCCATCGCCAGCAGTCGCAGCCGTGAGGAGCAGAAGCGGCGCGCGGGCATCCTCGTCTGGGGCCGGAAATAAAACCGCCCCGGTTTGAGCCGGGGCGGAGTTCCCCTTTGGGGGGATTCAGAGCTGATACACAGCCTTGAAAAAAAGATAACGAATTTTTGAAAAATATCAAGGGCCATGCGCGCCAGGCCGCGCGGGCATCCTGGTCTGGGGCCGGAAATAAAACCGCCCCGGTGTGAGCCGGGGCGGAGTTCCCCCTGCGGGGGGGGATTCATGAGCTGATACACAGCCTTGAAAACAGAATAGCGGTTTTTGGAAAAACGTCAAATGCCGGGGACGGCCTACGCCTGGCCTCCGCTATCGCTTTCCGGCGGGTCGGCGATAAGGCTTTCCAGCCCCTGACGAGCCAGACCGAGGATGGCGTTCATGCCCGCCCAGCCTTCCACGCTGTAGCCGTTTTCGCCCGTGCAGGCCGGTGTGGCCAGACGTGTGCCGTAGTTCCCGGCGGTCTCCTCCAGAAAGCGGAGTATTGTGGCGATGGAGGCAATGTTGTCCACGGGGTGTTCCTCCGGGGCGATGAGGGGGTTATTGCTCACTGTGTCCAGCCTGTCGGCGGCATCGGTGACGGGATAGCTCGGCGCGTCACGCATGGCATGCCTCCTTCATGGCCGGGGTGTCGATGCCCAGGCGCCGCCCGTGGGCGAACAGGTCGCTCACGCGCTGGTGGGCGATGTCAAGAAGGCGGGCAATGTCGCGGTTGGTCAGGCCCAAACGGCGATAGCGGAGCGCGCGCTCCAGAAGGCGCAGCCGGTCCGCCCGCGCGGCAAGGCGCCGCCCCTCGCGCAGGCCGTCGAGGTAGGAAGCCCTGAGCCGGCCCTCAAGCGCCGCGGGAGGCTCGGCATGCGGCTGCTGTTCCCGCAGGGCCGCCTCCATGCGGTTGAAGGCTTCGATATAGCGCAACTTCCAGAGCACGGCCGCCTTGCCCGTCATGCCCATGACCAGTAGCGAGAGGGCATCGCGGGAGAGAAGGTAGGCTTTTTCTTGCCGGATGCCTCCATTTGGGCCCGGAACATCGTTGGATGTCAGCCCAAAATTGGGCTCACAAAATGATTTCGGCAGGATAGACCGCAAACGGTCGATCTCGCGCAGGATGTGGCTGTGCCGCCGCTGGAAGTGCCGGGCCACCTCGGTGGAGAGCACGGCGGGCGCTGCGCCCAGGGTGTGGAAACGGATGTCGGGAGCGGAGGACGTGGAAAGCTGGGACATGGGACACCTCGTAGGGTTTGTTATTGGCCCCCGCCACAATGGCGAGGGCCGGGAGCTAACAACCGCTACGAGACGGCGGGCATATTCCCGGTTGCCCGGTATTGTATTAGCCCACTCCCGGCTGATGCGCGGGACGTGTCCCCAGAGGGGAAAATGAAAAGGCGCCGCGACTCGCGGAATGGCGAAAGAGCGGCGTCCGCTCGTAGGGAGTTGTTAAGCTCCGTGGGCAAACTCTAGAGGATTATTGCACGGAGCGCAATACTATTTCGCTCGTTGCAATGGCCGGAAATAAAACCGCCCCGGAACTAGCCGGGGCGGAGTTCCCCCTGCGGGGGGGATTCTGAGCTGATACACAGCCTTGAAAAGAGAATAGCGGTTTTTTGGAAAACGTCAAATGCCGGAGACGGCCTACGCCCGGCGTCCGCTACCGCTTTCCGGCGGGTCGGCGATAAGGCTTTCCAGCCCCTGGCGCGCATGGGCGAGGACAAGGCTCATGCCCGCCCAGCCTTCCACGCTGTAGCCGTTTTCGCCCGTGCAGGCCGGCGTGGCCAGACGCGTGCCGTAGTTCCCGGCGGTCTCCTCCAGAAAGCGCAGCAGTGTGGCGGCATGGCTTATGCCATCTTCCACGCCATCAGGCATTTCCGTGACGGGGCGCGTCTGTTCCTCACGCATGGCATGCCTCCTTCATGGCCGGGGTGTCGATGCCCAGGCGCCGCCCGTGGGCGAACAGGTCGCTCACGCGCTGGTGGGCGATGTCAAGAAGGCGGGCAATGTCGCGGTTGGTCAGGCCCAAACGGCGATAGCGGAGCGCGCGCTCCAGAAGGCGCAGCCGGTCCGCCCGCGCGGCAAGGCGCCGCCCCTCGCGCAGGCCGTCGAGGTAGGAAGCCCTGAGCCGCCCCTCAAGCGCCGCGGGAGGCTCGGCATGCGGCCGCTGTTCCCGCAGGGCCGCCTCCATGGCGTTGAACGCCTCGATGTAGCGCAGCTTCCACATGACGGCCGCCTTGCCCGTCATGCCCATGACGAGGAGCGAGAGGGCATCGCGGGTGAGGAGGAAGGCGCGGACAGAGCGGCCCGTACTGTCCTGATATTCACTCAGCCCAAAATTGGGCGCAGTAAATGATTTCGGCAGGATAGACCGCAAACGGTCGATTTCGCGCAGGATGTGGGTATGCCGTTTCTGGAAGTGCCGGGCCACTTCGGTGGAGAGCACGGCGGGCGCGGCGCCCAGGGTGTGGAACCGAATGTCGGGAGCGGAGGGCATGGAAAGCTGGGACATGGGACACCTCACAGGTTGTTTATTGGCCCCCGCCACAATGGCGAGGGCCGGGAGCTAAACACCGCTGTGAGACGGCGGGCGTATTCCCGGTTGCCCGGTATTGTATTAGCCCACTCCCGGCTGATGCGCGGGACGTGCCCCCAGAGGGGAAAATGAAAAAGCGCCGCGACTCGCGGAAAGGCGAAAGAGCGGCGTCCGCTCACAGGGAGTGTTTAAGCTCCGTGAACGAACTCTAGAGGATTATTGCACGGAGTGCAATACTATTTCGCTCGTTGCAATGGCCGGAAATAAAACCGCCCCGGAACCTGCCGGGGCGGAGTCCCTCCTGGGGGAGGGTTCTGAGCTGATACACAGCCTTGAAAAGAGCATAAGCATTTTTGGAAAAACGTCAAACTTCGCTCCTGCGGGCGTTTTCTCCGTCTGTCCCTGCCCACGGTCGCCCTTGGAGTGTTTCAGTGTTTTTAAACAATTTTAAACGGGTTCTCGCATGTCTCTTGACGCGCTCCCATACACCCCGTACCCTGCCTTTCACAGCCCCGCCCTCCGCGGGGCTTTTTTCACGTCCGTAAAAAGAAGTTTCTCTCCGCCCCTGGCATCCTGACCTTCCAAGGAGGTCAGCATGCCCAAGGCTCCATCCCCCATCCACATTTTCCGGCCGGGCCGTCACACGGCCATGCAGGGCCGCGCGCTGGAGTTTTCCGCGGCGGATCTGGCAGCCACGGCGGCGGCCTATGATCCGGCGCTGCACGAGGCGCCCCTGGTCATCGGCCACCCGGCGGCCAACGCCCCGGCCTTCGGCTGGGTCGCCGGCCTGAGGGCCGACGCCGACGGGCTGTTTGCCACGCCGCGCCAGCTTGAACCCGCCTTTGCCGAGGATGTCCGCGCCGGACGGTACAAAAAAGTCTCGGCCTCGTTCTACGCGCCGGATTCGCCCCACAATCCGAAACCCGGCGTCTTTTATCTGCGCCATGTGGGCTTTCTGGGCGCGCAACCGCCCGCGGTCAAGGGGCTTGCGCCTGTCCGGTTCGCCGAGGGCGATGACGAGGCGGGCTGCGTGACCGTGGAATTTTCCGAAAGCCCCGGCCTGCTCCGCCGCCTGGCGGACGCTTTTCGGGGCTTGCGCGAATACATCGTGGAAAAGGACGGCGCGGAAACCGCCGACCGGGTGCTGCCCGCCTGGACGGTGAGCGGGCTTCAGGAAGATGCCGCTCAGGCGGCCGCGAGCGCCGCGGAAATTCCCGCCTTCGCCGAACCCCCTGCAAAAAAGGAGATCCCCATGCCCGAAAATCCCGCAACCACCACGGCCACGGCGGCCACTCCGGCCGCCCCGGAGATGGCTGTGGCTTTCGCCGAAGCCCGCCAAAAGGCGGACGAACTTGCCGCCCAGGTGGCGGCGCTCCAGGCCGACGCCCGGCTGACCCGCGCCCGCGCGCTGGTGGAACAGCAGGTGGCCGCGGGCCGCCTCACCCCGGCGCAGACGCGGGGGCTCGCCGAGTTCATGGCGAGCCTCGACGATGGACTCACTTTCGAGTTCGCCGAGACGGACGGAAAGACCGCCGGCGTGACCCCGCTGGCCTTCATGACCGCGTTCCTCCAGCGCCTGCCCAAACAGGTGGAGTTTGCCGAGGTCAGCCGCGACACGCATGACCAGGTGGACGGCCTCACGCCCCGCCAGGCGGCGCAGGCGGCCCTGGACTACCAGGAGGAGGCCCGGCGCGCGGGCCGCACCATCAGCATCACCGACGCGCTGGACGCCGTGCGCGCGGGCAGGAAGGAGGGCAAGTGATGGCCACCACCCGTCTGTTCAAGACCTGGGATGTGGAGGGCGATCTCGCGCCGTACCGCATCGTCACCTTTGCCGACACGGCCTGGTTTGTGGCCCAGGCGTCCGACCCCGGCGAAACGCTCATCGGCACCACTGACGAGCTTGGGCGCCAGTCCAACGGCCGGGCGGACATCGCCATGTCCGCACAGCCGGAAGTGGAAGCCGGGGGCGCCGTGGCTTTCGGCGATGCTCTCACGAGCGACGCCCAGGGCCGGGCCGTCAAGGCCACGGCCACCGGCCAGCACATCATCGGCTTTGCGCTCATGGCGGCCCAGGCCGCCGGCGATATCATCGACTACATCTACGCCCCCGGCCTGTTCGCCGCGGTGGTCGAGGAAGAGGAGGCGGCCACGCCGCCCTCGCAGGGAGGAAACAGCTAATGTCCACCACGCCTTTTGTCACCCAGCCGGAACTGACGGCAATCGCCATCGCCTACATGCAGCAGCCGGCGGACTATATCGCCGATCTGGTCATGCCGCGCGTCAAGGCCGTGGGCAAGCGCGAGTTCAAGTATCAGGAATACGGGCTGGAAAGCTATTCCCGGCCCGATACCCGCGTGGGCCGCAAGGGTGTGCCCAACGAGGTGAACTGGGCCTCCAGTGAAAAAACGGCGGCCATCGAGGATTACGGTCTGGAAGACCCCATCCCGCAGGACGACATCGATCAGGGCGCCAGGGACGGCCGCAACGTCACCGGCGAGAGCACGGAATACATCATGGGGCTCCTGCGCCTGGACCGGGAATGTCGCGTGGCCTCCATCGTCCAGGACGCGGGCAACTATGCCTCGGCCAACGTCAAGACCCTCACCGCGGGACAGGGCGTGGACAATGATAATACCGACGCCGAAAGCCTGATCTTCGATCTGCTGGAAACGCCCATCGTGCGGCCCAATGTGGCCGTCATGTCCCGTCTGGTCTGGAGCAAGCTCTCGCGCAACGCCAAGCTGGTCAAGGCCATCAAGGGCAGCCTCGGCAGCGCCAAGGTCACGCCGGAGGAGTTCACGGCCCATTTCGAGCTTGCGGCCCTGCATATCGGCCCGGCGCGCGTCTCCCGCACGCCCAAGGGCCGCGCGCCCAGCCTGGAGCGCGTCTGGGGGCCGACCATCGCCTTCCACTACCGCGATCTGGCGGCCACGGAACAGCGCGGCGTCACCTGGGGCGTCACCGTGCCCTACGGCACGCCCGTGGCCGGCGCCACTCCGGACGGCAATATCGGCCTGCGCGGCGGCGTGCGCGTGCGCGCGGGCGAGAGCCTGAAGGAACTGGTGCTGGCCAAGGATGCCGGTTGTCTGCTGCGCAACGTCATTGCGGTGTAGCGATCATGTACGCGACGTTTGAGGACGTTTCCGCTCGCTACGGGCAGGAACTCTACATCTGGGCCGGGCGCACGGAAGAAGGCGAGGTCGATGCGGCCCCGGTGCTGCGCGCGCTGGAGGAGGCGTCGAGCGAGATCGACGTGACGCTCTCGGCCCGCTACGCCGTGCCTTTTGTGCCCGCGCCGCCGGTCCTGCGGCGCATCTGCGTGGACCTTGCCGTGGCGGCGCTGCCGCGCAACAACGCTTCCGAGTCATCGCTCTATGAGCGGCGGGGCAAGGAGGCGCGGGCGCTGCTCCAGGCCATCGGCGAAGGCCAGGTGAGCCTGGGCGCGGACGCTGTGCCGGCCCCGGCGCAGAAGGCGGCCGCGGGCATCGGCTACAGCTTCCCGGCCTCGGACTTCCGCCGCAAGCTGGAGGAGTTATGAACCGGCCGCGCAGGATGGGCGGCAAGCCGCGCAGCGGAGCGCAGCAAGCGCCGCGCCGCTTGCAAGCGAGAGCGAGTGTCGCGCAGGGACGCGCGACCGAGCTTCTCCTGAAAGGAGAATTGTAATGTCCGGCGCTACCCTGACCCTGCGCTATGAGGACGCGGACCTGCAACGCCTGGCAAAACGGCTCCAGCGCGCGCTCGCCAAAGCGGATTTCAAACCGCTCCTGCGACTCATCGCCGGGGGCCTGCGTGAAAGCGCCATCCTGCGTTTCCACCAGGGCAAGGCCCCGGACGGCAGCCACTGGAAAAAATCGCGCCGGGCGCTCGAAACGGGCGGGCAGACGCTCATCCTTGAGGGGCACCTGCGCGATTCCCTGGCGGCCCGCGTCAACGCCAAAAGCCTGGAAGTGGGCACCAACAAGGAATACGGCGGCATCCACCAGTTCGGCGGCATCATCCGGCCAAGGAACCGGCGGGCGCTCAATGTGCCGGGCATCGGGCCGCGCGCCTCCGTGACCATTCCCGCGCGTCCGTACCTCGGCATCAGCGCCGATGACGAGGCCGAGATCAAGGACATCACCGAAGCCTGGCTCCGTAAGCTGGTGAACCTGTGAACCGCCGCACAGGATGTGCGGCAGCCGCGCAGCGGAGCGCAGCAAAAGCCGCGCCTTTTGCAAGCGACAGCGAGTGTCGCGCAGGGACGCGCGACCGAGCGTTATGCGCGAAAGAAGAGGAGATAAAGGATATGACCGAAGCCTGGCTCCGCAAGCTGGTGGACCTGTGAACCCCGTCGATCTGCGCCGGGCCATCGTGGCCGACCTGGCCGCGAAGCTCCCCGCCGTCACGGTGGCGGGGCTTGGCGGCAGACTGGACGAGGCGGAACTCGCGCGCCTTGCCGTGCGCTCCCCCTCCGTCCATGTGGCGCTCATGGGCGTGGACGGCCTTGCGAGCAAGGGCGGCGCGCCGCTGGCCACGTTTTCGCTGGCGGCCATCATCGTCTGCGGCACGGGCCGCAAGGGCGAGCCGGCCGAGGAGGGCGCGCTGGCCATCGTGGGCGCCGTGCTGGAAGCCCTGGAGGGCAACCGCTTCGGCTGCGATGTCGATGCGCCCGCCAGCGTCCGGGCGGAAAACCTCTATTCCGGCAATCTGGACGCCGGGCACACCGCCCTCTGGGCCGTCACCTGGAACCAGGGCGTGGACGTGAGCAACAACATCAGGAGGCCGGAACTGGACGACTTTTTGCGCTGCTATGCGCGCGAGACGCCGGACGGCGCCATCACCCAAAAAATCAACCTGCCCGGCCCGGAAAAGCCGGCAACGGAGACTGTATGAACACCGCATTCATCAAACCCGCCCGCCCCGGCGCGCTGTTGCGCGATCCGGCCACGGGCGAGGTCATCCCGCCGGAAGGCGCGGCCATCGTCATGGGAGCGCACCGGGCCTACTGGCTGCGGCGCGTGAAAGACGGCGACGCCGAGATGACCGCCGAAAAGCCGAGAGATATGGCGGGAACAAAGCAGGCCCGGCCCGCCCCCGCCGCACAGGAGTAAATCATGGCAGTTTCCTTCAATCAGATTCCTTCCGATGTGCGCGTTCCGCTCTGCTATGTGGAGTTCGACAATTCCGGCGCGCTCATGGCCACGCCGGTCATGGAGTGGCGCGTCCTTCTGCTGGGCGCGGCGGAGCCGGACTGTGACGGCCCACTGATGGTTCCCACCCTCATCACGTCCGCCGACCAGGCGGCGCGCCTCTGGGGCCGGGGTTCCATGATCGCCTCCATGTTCCGTTACGCCAAACGTCAGGGCGGCATCCTTGAGACCTGGGGCCTTGCCGTGCCCGACCCGGATGCGGCCGTTGCCGCCACGGGCGAGGTGACGCTTTCCGGCGCCTGCTCCCAGGCCGGACTCATCAGCCTCTATATCGGGGGCGAGCGTGTGCGTGTGGTGGCCCAGCCCGGCGAGGCGCTCGCCACGCTGGCCGGACGGCTGGCCGCCGCCATCAACGCCGACGGCGAGTTGCCCGTCAAGGCCCAGGCGCAGACCGACAAGGCCGGGAGCATCCTGCTCACCTGCCGCTGGAAGGGCGCCACCGGCAATGATGTTGACCTGCGCGTCAACTATGCCAGCGACGATGCGCTGCCCAAGGGGCTGCATGTGGCCTGCACGGCCATGAGCAACGGCGCTGGCGCGCCGGAAATGGACGGCATCATCGCCGCCCTGGGCGATACCTGGTGGAAGGCTATGGCCTGCCCGTGGCTCGCCAAGAGCGAGCGCGACGTGCTGGAGGAATGGCTGGATACGCAGTTCGGCCCCCTGCGCCAGCAGGAGTGCCAGGTGTTCGGGGCGTTCCGCGGCACCCTGGCCGAAGCCTCGGCCTTCGGCAACGCGGGCAACTCTGAACTCGTCTCTGTCATGGCCCTGGGCGCCTCGCCCAGCAATCCCTGGGACATGGCGGCGGCCTATGCCCTGACCGCGGCAACGAGCCTTGCCGACGATCCCGCCCGCCCGCTCCAGACGCTGGAACTGACGGGCATCAGGGCGCCGGCCCGTGAAGACCGCTGGAACATGGAAGAGCGCAATATCCTGCTCTTTGACGGCATGGCCACCTATATGGTGGCCAGCGACGACACTGTGCAGATCGAGCGCGAAGTCACCATGTACCAGAAAAACTCCTGGGGTATGGCCGATCCGAGCTATCTGGACGTGCAGACCCCGGCCACCCTGGGCTACTGGCGCTATGCCGTGCGCAGCCGCATCATGCAGAAGTTCCCGCGCTGCAAGCTGGCCGATGACGGCACACGCTACGGCGCCGGGCAGGCCGTGGTGACGCCCTCGGTCATCCGCGCCGAGCTTGTGGCCCTCCATGCGGAGCTGGAGGAGAAGGGGCTGCTGGAAAACGCCGAGGCGTTCAAGGCAGACCTGGTGGTGGAGCGCAACAAGGATGACCGCAACCGTCTGGACGTGGTGGCCACGCCGGATCTGGTCAACCAGTTCCGCATCTTCGCCATGCAGACCCGGTTCGTGCTGTAGGAAGGAGGAACCATGCAACTCACAGGCAAAGCCATCATCCGCGTGGACGGCAAGGAATGGCGCTGCGAGGACGGCGCCAGTCTGGACGTGGGCGGCGTCAAGCGCGAGGCCAAGGCGGGCGGCGGCAAGGTCCACGGGTACACGGAAGAAACCTCGGCTCCGGAACTGGAGTGCAAGGTTTTCCATGCGAAGGATACGGATCTGACCGCCTTCAACACCATTACCGACGCCACCGTGCTGTTCGAGACAGACACGGGCGACCGCTATGTGCTGCGCAACGCCTTTGTGCTGGAGCCCGGCAAGCTGGAAGCCAAGGACGGCACGGTGGACGTCAAGTTTTCCGGCATGAGCTGCGAACGGCTGTAAAGCGAACTGCCTTTGAAAAAGGCATTCGCTTCCGGCGGCCGCGAGAGCGGGCGCCCGCGCCGAATGAGCCTGAAAACCGCGTTTTTCAGGCGAAATGATGGCGGCGCCGCTTTTGAAATTGCAAATTTCAAAAGCAAATACGCTGATTAGGAGGAAGCGATGAACAGGACGGAAATCACCGATGCCCGCATCATGGAGGGCGCCGCTGTGATCGAGGCCGGGCGCGTCATCGTGCCGCTTGCCGACGGGCTGACCCTGGGCAAGGTGACATATACCCGCGCCATTTTGCGTCAGTTGACCGCCGGGGACATCCTGGAAGCGCAGGAGGAGGCCGAACGGCTGGTCTATGCCAAAGACGGCACGCTCTCCCTGGTCATGAGCCCGGCGCGCATGGGCCGCGAGGCCCTGCGCCGCCAGGTGGCCCGGCTGGAGGGCGAAAGCGGCGAAACCTTTGACGGCCCGCTGGCCGTTGAGGAACTGGGGCGCTGCACCGGGCGCGATCTGGCGGCCCTCCAGACGGGCGTGGAACTGCTGGATTCGGCGGCCGCCCGCAACGCGGAGGCGTTGCAGGCGCGGGGGCGATCTGCTGCGGGCCGGGGAAACGACGCTCCTGCTGGCGACCACGGCGGCCCGCAAGACGGGGATGCCGTTTAGGGATGCCCTGGCCCTGCCCGTGCCCCGCCTGCTGACCCTCTGCCACACACTCCGAGACATGCAATGGCGCTGAAAACCTCGATCATCATCGACCTTGCGGGCAATATCCAGGCCCGCGCGCGTCAGTACGGTTCCGCCCTGGGCGGTCTGGCCCGAAAAGGCCGGGCCGCCATGCAGGGGCTTTCCCGCGCGGCACAGACGGCGGGCGCGGGACTGGACAGGCTGGGCAACCGCTACACGGCCATCCTTGGGGGCGGCGCCGCCGCCCTGGCCGTGAAAAGCACCATGACCCTCCAGGAGCGCCTCACCCGCCTGGGTATCACGGCGGACGCCAGCGACGAGCACATCAAGGCCCTGCATGAACGCATCCTGGATGTGGCCAACGCGCCGAACATCCGCGTGGACCCCTCGCAGATCCTCGCGGGTGTGGAATCGGTCATGGAAAAGACCGGCGATCTCAAGTTCGTGGAGGAGAACATCCGCAATATCGGTCTGGCCATTCAGGCGGCCGGAGCGGACGGCGGCGCCGTGGGCGACATTTTCGCCGAGTTCCAGAAGCAGGGCATGAGCGCCAGGGATGCGCTTGCCAGCGTGGACATCCTCATCGCCCAGGGCAAGGCGGGCGCCTTCACCCTCAAGGATCTGGCGGCCCTTGGCCCGCGCGTGGTCACGGCCTACACGTCACTTGGCCGCAAAGGCCCGCAGGCCATGCGCGAAATGGGCGCGGTCCTTCAGATGATCCGCATGGCCACAGGCTCTTCGGAACAGGCGTCGACCGCCTGGGAAGCCATGCTGCGCACCTTCTCCGACCGCAAGAAACTGGCGTTCCTGCAAAAGCAGGGCGTCAAGGTCTTTGACCCCGAAGAACTCAAGAAAGGCCGTGAAGTGCTGCGCCCGGCCAACGAACTCATTGAGAACATCCTCAAAGCAGCGGGCAACTCGCGCGTCAATCTGTCGGATGTGTTCGACGCCGAGGCGCTGCGCGCCTTCAACGCGCTCATGGACAAGGTGGGCATCGACAAGTTGCGCGAACTCATGGCGATCGAAGCCGATGGCTCCACCGTGCAGCGGGACTCGGCGCGCGCCGCCACAACCGCCAACGCGGCCCTGCAAAGCCTGCGTACCACCTGGGGCCGCTTTGCGGACGCCAACCTGGCCGAACCCATTCAGAAGCTGGCCGACATCCTCAACGCCATCGACCCCCAGCGTCTGCAAACCGCGCTCCAGGGCGCGGGCATCCTGGCGGCCGGGCTGGGCGCGGCCGTTGCCGCAAAAAAGGCCGTGAACGCCGGGCAGGCCGTGCGCGGCTGGTTCGGGGGCGGCAAAAAGACGGCAGCCGGGGCGGCGCTCTCCGGCGCGTCCGGGCTTGCCGGCCTCAAGCTGCCCTTGCCCGTCTATGTGGTCAACCGCCAGATGAGCCTCACCCGCGACGCCATGCTGGGCAAGGATGGCGGGGCCGTGCCGCCCGTGGGCGCGGGCGGCGGCAAGCCCGGAAAAGCGCCGGCTCCGGGGCGGCGCGCCGCCCGCAATGCCGGGCGTACCGCGGGCGTTGCCGCAGCCGGGTATGCGGCCTGGGATGTGTATCAGATATGGAAGGATGACCAGGCTTCCATCGGCGAAAAAACCGGAGCCGTGGTGGAGGCGGGCGGCGAGGCTGCCGGGGGCTTTGCGGGCGGCGTCCTGGGCGCCAAGGTGGGCGCGGCCATCGGCACAGCCATTGCGCCAGGTCTGGGCACAGCCATCGGCGGAGCCCTGGGCGGCGTGGTGGGCGGCATTGCCGGTTCCAAGCTGGGCCAGAGCATCGGCGAGGCCGCGCGTTCGTGGCTTTCCGGCGTGGCCGACTGGTTCACGGGCAAGCCTTCGACGGAGGAGGCCGTGACGCGGGCCGCGCAGCAGATGCGCGAGGCCGCGGCGCTCTTCCAGCAGACATGCGCCAGGGGCGTGGGCGTTGACGTCAACGTCCAGGGCAATGCCACGGCCAGCATCGCGCGAGGTTCCGGCGAGGTGAACCTCAGCGCGGGCGTGAGCCACAGCCGGATGCTGGGGGGCTAGATGCCGCGCTCCTCCTTCTTTTCCACGCTCCGGCAGGCCAGTTTCCGCGGCGTTCCTTTTGAGGTCGACGACGCGGACGAGTCCGGCGGCCGCCGCCTGGCCCGACACGAATATCCGCTGCGCGACCTGCCCTTCGCCGAAGACCTGGGCCGCAAGGCCGGGGAATGGCGCATCAGGGCGTTCATCGTCCAGGGCCGGAGCCATGACTACGTTCAGGCCCGCGACGCCCTGCGCAAGGCCCTCACCGCCTACGGCCCGGCAACGCTGATCCATCCGTGGCTCGGCGAGTTGACTGTGGCCGTGGATCGCTTTTCCCTGCGCGAGACCACGAGCAAGGGCGGCTATTGCGAGTTTGACATCGACTTTGTGGAGGCCGGACAGCGCGAGAACCCCGGCGCCAAAGCGGACACGGCCCAGGCCGTGGCCGCGAGCGCGGGGAACTGCCGCCAGGCGTTGCGGCAGAGCTTCGCCGCGCTCTATGCGCCGCTGGCGCAGGAACTGGAGACCTGCCTTTCCGCGCTCAATGACGGCATGGCCTGGGCCATGGAATATCTGCAACTCCCGGAAGCCCTGATCTCCGACGCCCTGGACTTCGCGGGCGGCCTCATCGGCGCCCCGTCCGGGCTGTTTGACGCGCTCTCCGGCATCTTCGGCGGCCTCCTCGGCAGCCTCGGCGCAGCCGAAGCCCTGGCCCTGGGCTTTGACCTCGGCCTGTTGGCCGGTGGCTCCGGCCAGGTGGATGAGGACGGCTATTACCGCTACGGCCCGGCGGATGCGCTGCCCTCGCGCAACCGGGAGGTGCTGGACAAATTGCTGGCGGTCAACAGCGTTACCGCCATTCCCCCGGCCACGGTCCTCAAGCGCCAGATTGCCCAGGTGGTGGTCATGGAAGACGCGGCCGCCAGCGCGAGGCTGGAGTTTGTGACGGCCGACGACGCCCTGGCCTGCCGCAAGACCGTGCTGGACGGTCTGGAGGCCGTGGCGCCCATAGCCACAGACCCGGTCTTTGCCGCTCTTTCCGGCCTGCGCCTTGACGTGGCGCGTGACCTGACCACCAGAGGGGGCGAGCTCCCGCGTGTGCGCCGGGCAATACTTCCCGCCACCATGCCCGCCCTTGTGGCCGCCTGGCGTCTGCATGGCGACGCCGCGCGGGCGGAGGAGATCGTGAGCAGAAACCGCATCCGCCATCCGGGCCGCGTGCCCGGCGCAACAGCCCTGGAGGTGCTCAGTGAGTGACGAACGGCCCGACATCAGGCTCGAAGTGGCCGGGGAACTCTGGGGCGGCTGGACCAGCATCGAGATCAGGCGCGGCCTGGAGCAGTGCGCGGGCACATTCTCCCTTGACCTCACCGACCGCTGGCCAGGGCAGGAATCGCGCCGCTCCATCAGGGCCGGTTGCGCCTGCCGCGTGCTCATCGACAAGACGCCCGTCATCACCGGCTATATCGACGAGGTGGAGGCCGCCTGGGATGCCGCCACGCACAGTTACCGCGTTTCCGGTCGGGACAAGACGTGTGACCTGGTCGACTGCTGCCCGCCCTCGACGCAGATCAGGGCCGCTTCCCTGCCGGATCTGGCCCGGCGTTGGGCCGCGCTCTTTGGCATCGAGGTGGTGGTGGCCTGCGAGTGCAACAAGCCCGTGCCGTCATTCAAGAGCGACGAGGGCGACACCTGCTTTGAAATGCTGGAAAAGCTGGCGCGCGCCAATGCGGTCATGCTCACCAGCGACGGCCGGGGGAGGCTGGTCATCACCCGCGCGGGCACGGAAAAGGCCGGCGCCACCCTCTCCCTTGGGCAAAACCTGCTCCACCTCTCCATGCAATCCAGCATGGAGAATCGCTTCAGTGAAATCACGGTCAAGGGGCAGAGCGCCGGAAGCTCCGGCTGGAACGCCGCGCCCTGCGCCCAGGGCAAGGGCGTCGCCAAGGACCCGGCCGTGCCCAGGTATCGCCCGCTCACGCTGGTGGCCGAGCAGGAAGAGTTCGGCAATGCCGCGCGCCGCGCGCGGCATGAGGTGAATATCCGCTACGGCAAGGGGCACAACGCCCGCGCCAGGGTCTGCGGCTGGTACGCGAAACCCGGCGAGCTCTGGCAGCCCAACCGGCTGGCGGACATTATGACCGGCGATCTGCTGGTGGTCACCTGGCTCATCACCGAAGTCACCTGGAAGATGGACGACAATGGCTGCATAACCGAGATGACCCTGCATCCTGCCGAGGCGTTCGACCTCATTCCCGTCACGCAAAAGAGCGACAAGGGCAAAAAGGGCAAGGAAACGACGACGTGGCCGGGGGTTTCCGAATGAACCTCAATCGCCTGCTCGATCCCCTGCGCCGCCGCGTGGCCACGCTCATCAGCCGCGCCGTGCTGGCGGGCGTCAATGCCGCGCCCGGCTGCCAGACCCTCCAGGTGACCATCCTGGCGGACGAGCCGCAGACCGACGTGGAGCATCTGGAGCCGTATGGCTTCACCAGCAACCCGCTCCCCGGCGCCGAAGGCGTCATCCTCAATGTGGCCGGACAGCGTGGAGCATGTATCGGCCTCAACTTCGGCGACCGCCGGGTGCGCGTTACAAGCCTCAAGTCCGGCGAGGTCTGCGTCTATACCGACGAGGGCGACAAGATCCACCTCATGCGCGAGCGCCACATGCGCCTGGAGACCCTGCATCTGGAGATCATGGCACAGGAAGACGCCACCGTGGAAACGAAAGTCTATACGGTCAGGGCCTCCCAGGGCGTGAGCTATGCCACCCCGTCGTTCGCCCTCGGCGGGGAGGGCGGCTGCAACGCGGCCATCAATGCCAATATGGCCATCAACGGCGACACCACGCAAACGGGCGCCATCACCGCTTCCGGCGATGTGCGGGGCCGGGGCGTCTCCCTGGCGGAACATACCCACACCGGCGATTCCGGCGGCGTCACGGGGAAACCGCTATGACAATGCGCGCCGAAGCCAACGACCTGCGTCTTGTCTGGGCCGGGATGGCCTCCGATTGCGCCATGAGCGGCGGCGATCTGGCGGCGGAAAGCGGCCTTGAGACGGCGGTCATCCTCTCGCTGTTCTGCGATGCCCGCGCGCGGGAGGATGACGTGATCCCGGACGGCACGGGCTACCGGCGCGGCTGGTGGGCCGACAGCGTTGCGCCCCTGGCCTCCGGCGGCCTCACCGTGCGCGAGGACGCGGCCGCCGCCCATGACCGCATCGGCTCCCGGCTCTGGCTTTTGGGCCGCGAAAAACAGCTTGCCGAGGTCGTGCGCCGCGCGAAGGACTACGCCGAAGAGGCGCTTGCCTGGCTCATTGACGACGGCGTGGCAAGCGGTGTCAGCGTCACGCCGTCCGTGCCGCGCCGGGGCTGGCTTATGCTGGACATCCGCATCTCCCTGGCCGATGGCGGCGAATACCGCCAGGGGCTGGAATATCCCCTAGCCTGAACGCCGGAAAATATTTTTGTGAAATTCCTCAAAAGATTTTACCCGGAACATCACTGAGGATTGCCCATGCCCTTTGAACGCCCCGACCTCATCGCCCTCATCGACCGCGCCCAGGCGGACATGGACAGCCGCCTTGACGGCGCGCCCTGGTTGCGTCGCCGTCTGCTGGCCGTGCTCGCCCGCATGCAGGGCGGCGTGGCGCACGGGCTCTACGGCTATCTGGACTGGCTGGCGCTCCAGTTGATGCCCGACACGGCCGAGGTCGAGCACCTCAACCGCTGGGCCGGCATCTGGGGCGTCACCCGCAAGGCGGCCACAAAAGCAGCGAGCTACGCCGTTTTTCCCGCTGCCGCCGGCGCGGTGCTCCCGGCCGGTACGGAGCTTTTGCGCGCTGATGGTGTCCGTTATCTGACGCTGGCCGACGTGGCCGAACACGAGGGACAGGTGCGCGTGGCCATAGAGGCGGCGGAAGCCGGACTTGCCGGCAATGCCGGGGCCGCCACGCCGTTGCAGCTTGCCGCGCCTGTTCTGGGGCTGGAGGCCCGGGGCGTCTCTGACGGCGAGATCACGGGCGGCGCGGACGAGGAGAGCGACGCCGGCCTCCGCGCCCGGCTTTTGACGCGCATCCGCAAACAGCCCAGCGGCGGCGCCATGCGCGATTATGTGGCTTGGGCGCTGGAAGTGCCGGGCGTGACCCACGCCTGGTGTTATCCCGGCGAGATGGGGCGCGGTTCGGTCACCGTGCGTTTCTGCATGGACGAGACGTATGCCGACGGCATCCCGCACCCCGATGACGTGGCCCGCGTCCAGGCGCACATCGAGGGGCTGCGGCCTGTCACGGCGGATGTCTATGTGGTGGCGCCCGTGCCGTATCCCGTGGACCTTGACCTGCGCATCAGCCCGGACACGCCGCGCGTGCGCGCCAGCGTGACGGCGGCCGTCTGGGCGCAGTTGCGCCGCGAGGCCGAGCCGGGGGGCGTGGTGGTCATCTCCCGGCTGCGCGAGGCCATCAGCCTGGCCGAGGGCGAGGAGGACCACGTCCTCCTGTCGCCCGCCGCCAACCTGCATCTCGCCACGGGCCGCATGGCCGTACCTGGCAGCATTACATGGGAAGATTCCGATGATGAATGACTACCAGGCCCAGCTTTTCGCGCTCCAGCCGCCGGGACGCGCCTTGCCGCGGGACCCGGCCAGCGTCTGGGGCCGTCTGCTGGACGGGCTCGCCCAGGAGTTCGCCCGCGCGGAACAGCGCGGCGAAGACCTGATCCGGGAATCCGATCCGCGCCGGGCCACGGAGCTTTTGCCGGACTGGGAGCGCGTTTGCGGCCTGCCCGGTGACTGCCCCATCGCCTGGGACAGCACCCTCCAGGCGCGTCGCGCCGCCGTGGTGGCTCAACTCACGGGGGCGGGCGGCCAGCGCGCGGCGTGGTTCGAGAGCCTGGCCGCCCTCATGGGCCTGGGCATCAGTGTTACCGAGTATCGGCCATTTCTGGCCGGGCTGTCGCGTTGCGGCGACAGGCTCAACGGTGACCATGACGTGCGCTTTTGCTGGTCTGTGGTGGTCAGGGGAAGCCGCGTCACGCGTTTCCGTTGCGGGGCCAGCGTGCCCGGCGAGCGTCTGCTGGACTTTGCGCGGCGCGAGGATCTGGAATGTCTGCTCCGGCTCTACGCGCCCGCCCATACCATATTGATTGTCGGCTACGAGGAGGATGCGGCATGAAATACGCGCCGCCCATCGGGCAGGAAGCACAGGGCGAAAGCGCCCACTACATTGACGGCAACCCGGAACTGGGCATCCTGGGCTCGCCCGTTCCCGCGGCCGCGCTCGAACCCGGCCAGCGCGAGCTTGTGCATGTCATCCGGCAGGCGGGCCTGACCCCCAGCGCGGAAGACCTGACCCAGCTCTATCAGGCCATCTGCAAAATCATCGGCGCCCAGGTGCCGCTCGCCACGGATGAGAATGTCGGCCTGGTCAAGCCTGACGGCACGACCCTTACAGTGGACGAAGATGGCGTGCTGTCCGTCATTCAAAAGGCGGACGCCACGGTGGCGAGACTGGAGGAACTCCGCAAGCTTTCCATCGGTGCGCCCAGGTTCCACCGCTCCGCGGCATTGCCGGCCAACCACGCCTGGCCGGACGGATCGCTTGTGGAGTTTGAGGACTGGCCGGAGCTTGCGGAGGTCTACGAGCAGGGCGGCTTTACGGGCATGCTGCTGCCGTGGGACGCCGATGCGGAAACACAGGCGGCCAACCTCGGCAAGTTTCGGCCCAACGCCGCTAACCCCACGGGATTATACCTGCCTTTGCATGGCGGCCAGTTTTTCCGAAATTGGACGCTGGGCCAAGGGGCGGACGCGGGCGCGTGGGGCGAAGACCAGATGCAGCGGCTCACTGGCGGATTTTACCGGGAGAGTGCGCCAAATCAGGGATTTTTGCTTGATTATCAACTGGTCGCATCCGGTGTTTTTGGTTTTACGGCGGGGCCGACGCAGGACTCGCAAAGCAAGTTTTCGGGGGTAGATGAGTCAAGGGCATGGGCGTATGCCCCAATAGATTTTGACTCCGCTCGTGTGGCGCGCAGCGGCACAGAGACAGTGCCGTCCCATATCCGGCAGCCTGTCATTATCTATTTGGGCCGTCCGAGATAGATAATCACAGGCATGTTAATACTTGGCGGCATGACGGTGGGCGATGCGCCATACTCTGAATTTGACCTAGATGCGTTCAGATTTAACCACGCACCACCCCAATTTGCTCCTGTTTGGTGGGGATGGTTCATGGAGAAATTGCTAAATGACAACGCGCCACCGGCAGTTGCCCCAGAATATGTATGAATTAATGCATAGCCTTCTATATTGGGCAGTCCCGGCGCGTTATACCCACCCGCGCTCCCGTCCCCGCCCAGCGCCCAAGCTCGGAAAGGCGAAGTGCAAAACAATAACCCTCAACCATCCAAGGATATACTATGAGCACTCTCATGCATACATATGACCTGCTCACCGGCGCTTTGACCGGTTCCCGCCCCGCCCAGGTTGTCGGCGGCAAGGAGCTGACCGATTGCGCCAATGCCACGCCCGCGGCTCCGCCCGCTGATATCCCGTCCGGCCATACGGCCCGCTGGACGGGCAGCGCCTGGGAGGTGGTCGAGGATCACCGGCAACAGATGGATTCCACGGGCGGCAAACAGGGCGGCACGCCCTACTGGCTGCCAGCCAAGGGCGACGACTGGCAAAGCCCGCCGCGTTACATGGAGGCCCTTGGCCCGTTGCCCGACGGGGCCGTGACCACGCGCCCGGAAAAACCGCTGTCCGCCCTCAAGGCCGAAAAGGCGCGCGAGATCAGATCCGCCTGTGACGCGGCCATCGTGGCCAGCCTGACCATGCCCTCGGAGACTCCCTCCTCATTGGAGGTCACAACGGCCGCCGCCTCCCTGGCCGGGATTGATCCTGACGGGCCGGACACCTTGCTGGCCCTGCACACAGCCCGGCGCGACGAGCTGCTGGCCGCTGTCGCGGCGGCGGAATCTCCCGCTGAGCTGGCGGCAGTGGAGGTCAGCTATGCCGTCTAGCCTCTTGGGCCGCACATGCCCGACATGCGGACACATCTTGCGGCCCGCCCTGATTGACGGGCGGCTGGTGTGGCTCTGTCCGCTTTGCGAGGTGGCGCGGTCATGATGCCTACTGTTATTGAGGGCGGGCTTTGCACCGGCCCGGACGCGCCCGGTGAGGATGGCATCAAGGTTGACGGCACGGGCCTGGGCGTGACCGAGATTCGTCACCGCATCTTTGATTTTCGCGCCTGCCCCCACGCGGATCAGGATGAGGTTCTCAGCGGCGTCAACGGCGCTGTGGCCCGACTGCACGGCTGCGTCATCATGGGCGGCATCAAGGCCATACTGGCGGGCAACGGCGACCACCCAGGCGAGGACATGGCCCGCGCCCGCTGGGAGCTGGACAGTTGCGTCATCATGGAGGCCGGCCGCCGCTGCCCGGAGGCTCAGGACGGAGCCACGGTCATCATGCGCCGCTGCTGGATACATGACTGGGGCCGGGCCTTTGACGTGCGGGCCTTCGGGGCCTGGGCGCACCGGGGCGGCAGGATCATTGCCGAGGACTGCCTGTTTACACAATCCGGCGGGCCGCTGGCTCTCGGCCTGCGCAATACTCTGGCGGACATCGGCAATCATGTGGGTCAGGCTGTCAATGACCACGGTCTGCGGGCCGTGTTATGGCCAAGTAGCTGGAGGCCCGGAGTTTGCCGGGGCCTGACCGCCGACACCGGCGGCCTGGTCCTGTCCACGCGCTGCTACCGCAACCGGCCCTGGATTATTGTTGAGGGCTGTAATCAATGGATGAGCAGGGAGCAAGCCCTGGATACCGTGCTGCATCTTGAGGGGGTGTGCCCGGATGTGCGGGACAGACTGGGCGGCGTTGGTCTTGCGGAGATTTTCCGCGCCGTGGCGTAGCGTAACCTGAGCGCTCTTTTACAATCGCAGAGAGATCCGACCGATTTGATTTGGCGGAGGCGGGGGCGCGGCAACGCCCCCACCGGCGCGGCGTAGTAGCGCCGCACCACGGCCCCACATGAGGCGTAGACCCATCATGCGGAGTAACCGCCTGCTGTTTGCTCCCGGAGAGCGCAAACAGGCTAGCAGGCTGTTGCACGGGGCGCAACATTATTACACGCCATGCAAGAGGATATCTACCAGGAGATCAGATGTTGCCAGTGCCGCAAGCTGCTGGCCAGAGGCTGGGCGCGTGACGCCCATATTATCCATAAGTGCCCCCGTTGCGGGGCCTACAACACCCTGCGGGCCACGCGCCCCCACTCCGAGCCGCATGACGAGCCGCCAGGGAGCAAGCATTGCTGACAGTGGGCAGCCCGTTCGCGTTAGCCGTTGCCGCGCCAGCGGCTTACGGATAACGACAGCAATTTCGCTGGCTGGCTGCGGTGTTACCCAATTACTGTCGCCATGCGTAGCTTCCTGCGTCGCAACGCCTGGCGCAGCGGGGCCGGGTTATGTGACCTCGGCCTCCACTGGGCGGGCTTCAGACATCAATGGTTTTGCGAGATAAATCCGTTTTGTCGGAGCGTCCTCGCCCGGCACTGGCCAGGCACACCTATACTTAATGATGTGGCCGCGCTCACGGGAGCGGATCTTCCGCCGGTGGATGTGCTGCCCGCGGCGGCCCTTGGCGCCCCGTCTCAAGGCTCTCGGCAATGCCATCACACCGCAACAGGCATACGCCATCGCGGTTTGTATCCTTGAGGCCGAGGGACTTCCGGCGCCGCCCATGCCGTTGCCGTAACCCGCACCGCTGAGGGCCGCGCGCCCCCGCTTCGAGCCGCCGGACGGCCTTTACCGGAGCAGAGCCATGATCAAGATATCGCTGGCTGACCACGTCACGCTGTTTCAGGGCGACGCCCTGGGCGTCCTCACCACTCTCCCCGCCGCAAGCGTTGACGCCGTGCTGACCGATCCGCCGTATTCCAGTGGCGGGATAACTCTGAGCGCCAAACAGGTCGACCCAGCGCGCAAATACCAGCGCTCATACATTAAGCGGCAATATCCGCCCATGCTCGGCGATTCCAAGGATCAGCGCAGCTGGACGATGTGGTGCACCCTCTGGCTTGCCGAGTGCTGGCGTATAGCCCGTGAGGGTTCACCACTCCTTGTTTTTACGGACTGGCGGCAGCTTCCGGCCCTGAGTGATTCCGTCCAGGCTGCGGGCTGGGCGTGGCGGGGCATCGTGGCGTGGGACAAGCGTTCCGGGAGGCCACAACTGGGCAGATTCCGGCAACAGTGCGAGTATGTGCTCTTCGCTTCCAAAGGCCGTTTCTGCGCGCCGTCACAGGCATGCCTGCCCGGCGTCTACTCCTATCCCGTCAACCCGGCGCACAAAGTCCACCTGACCAGCAAGCCCGTGGCGCTCATTACTGATTTGCTGGCCGTGACGGCTACGGGCGTCACCGTGCTTGATCCGTTCATGGGCGGCGGCTCTGTCGGCGAGGCGTGTCTGGCCACGGGGCGCGGCTACGTCGGCTGCGAGCTTTCGCCGGAGTATTTCGAGATCAGCCGGACCCGCCTGAAAAAGTTTCTGATAGAGTGCAGATAAGAGTGGATATTCATCCGTGAGTACGCCATGTCTGATGTCACGGAGGTTATACCATGTACAAGACAGTCGATCCGGCCCTGGGCCTGAGCATGGATAAGGACTACGGCGGCATCCAGCTTCTGAGCAAGGCGTTCCTGCTGGCGGTGGCCAACGGCGAAGTGGACGCCAGGGCGCTGCTGGAGGAGGAGTTGGCGTCGCGCGGCTATGACAAGGACGGCCACTGGATCGGCTGCCGCTGATCACAGCCTGGCGACAGGTTTCTACCATCACGGGCGGGGCTTCGGCCCCGCCATCCTTAACTGAAAAAGGCGGGGTGAGAATCCCGCCTTTGTAATTTTATTACGCCCAGCGTAATGCGATGCCGCTTGAGTTATTACGCCGCCAGGGGCCGAGTTTTTACGCCGCGCATCAGCGTCGCCCCTGAACAGCTCGCCTATCTGATTTATACATCCGGCTCCACTGGCAAACCCAAAGGCGTCATGCTGCGCCATGCCGGAATCTGCAACTATGTGACCGCCCACGAACGCAACGCCCATGTCGCGGCCCTGGCGCAGGATGCGCATGCCATGCTTTCCGTGACTACGGTCGCTTTCGACATGTTCCTCAAGGAGAGCATGACCACGCTTTGCAACGGCCTGACCCTGGTGCTGGCCAACGACGACGAGGCGCGCGACCCGGTGCGCCTGGCGCGCCTTTTTGCCGCCACAGGCGCGGACGCCTTCAACGCCACCCCATCCCGTCTGGTGGAATATGCGGAGTATCCCCCCCTGCTTGAGGCCTTGAACAAGTGCCGTGTCCTCATGGCGGGCGCTGAAAAATATCCCGAAGCCCTGCTCAGAAAACTGCGTACGGGGAGCGCGCGTCTGTTCAATACATATGGCCCGACGGAAATCACGGTTTCCTGCAATTGCAAGGAACTGACAAACGCGGACAAAGTGACTGTGGGCGCGCCGTTGCTCAACGTGCGTGAACATGTGGTTGATGGCGACGGCAACGTGTTGCCCTGCGGCATGATTGGAGAATTGCTTGTCGGGGGCATTGGCGTCGCCGCCGGCTACAACAACCTTCCCGGGCAGACTGCCGCTCGCTTCATCAATTTTGCCGGTCAGCGCGCTTACCGCACGGGAGATTATGCGCGCTGGACCGAGAATGGCGAAATCGCCATCCTTGGCCGAAATGACAGCCAGGTCAAGTTGCGGGGTCTGCGCATCGAACTGGGCGAAGTGGAAAATGTCCTCGCGTCCCTGCCTGGCGTGAGCGCGTGCGTGGCCGGCATACGGGTGCTGAACGGCCAGGAGCATCTCTGCGCATGGTACACCGGCGAGGCGACAGATCCACAGGGCTTGCGCGAACGGGCCGCCGGCACTCTTCCCGGCTACATGACGCCCACCGCGTGGGTGCATCTGGAAAAAATGCCGTCCCTGCCCAATGGCAAGACCGATTTTCGCAATCTCCCGAATCCCGTTCCTCTGGCATCCGGGGGATATGCGGCGCCAAAAACGGAAACGGAGCGGAAAATCTGCGCTGTATTCGCCGCAGTGCTTGGCCTGGAAACGGTGGGCGCCACGGACGGCTTCTTTGACCTGGGCGGCTCCTCCCTGGCTGTGGCGCGCGTGCTGATTGAGGCGGAGCGCGCCAGTCTCTCCGGCATTGCCTATGCGGACGTTTTTGCCCATCCCACGCCGCGGGAGCTGGCCGCCTGTCTCGCCGCCCGCAATGCGCCCGCTGACGTGGCGGCGGCTCCGCAGACTTCGCCGGAGACGCCCGAAGGGGAATATACGACAATCAACTGGCTGTTGCGGGAAAATACGCTGGAGTCGTTTCGCGCCGGGCAGGAAAGACCGTTGGGCAATGTCTTGCTCACCGGCCCTGCCGGTTTTCTCGGCTCGCACATCCTGCATGGCCTCATCACGCGGAGCGATGGCGCGATTTGCTGCCTGATGCGGCGTGGGCGCTACGAATCCGCCGAAAAACGCTTGAAGCAGATTCTCTACTATTATTTTGAGGATGATTTTGAGCAGCTTTTCGGCAGACGCCTTACAGTGGTGGAAGGCGATATCACCAGGGCGGCCGATCTTGCGCGCATTGACGCTCTGCAGTCTCTCAAGATCGACACCATCATCAACTGCGCGGCCAA
This sequence comes from Desulfovibrio sp. SGI.169, assembly GCF_050313595.1. Lineage (NCBI taxonomy): Bacteria > Pseudomonadati > Thermodesulfobacteriota > Desulfovibrionia > Desulfovibrionales > Desulfovibrionaceae > Desulfovibrio > Desulfovibrio sp. SGI.169. Next base: position 46,382 of record NZ_JBNPLS010000014.1, read on the forward strand.
TGTTTCACACTTTTCGCGGGGCAGCGACATTGCCGACGTCAATCTTGGCGGGGTGCGCAACCTGATTGACCTTGGCCTGCGCCTTGGGGCCCGCCTGGTGCAGATTTCCACGGCAAGCGTCGCCGGCTTTTCCATTGATGGAGAACCCGCGCCCGATACGCGCCTTACAGAGCGGGATCTCTATATCGGGCAAAACCTGGACAACCAGTATGTGCGCAGCAAATTCCTGGCGGAGAAAGCCATTCTGGAGGCGGCTTCCCGGGGCCTCGACGCCAAAATCATGCGTGTGGGCAACCTTATGGCGCGCAACCACGATGGGGAATTTCAGATCAACCTGCGCTCCAACAGCTTTATCGGGCGTTTGCGGGCATGGCATGTGATTGGCGGTTTTCCCTACTCATCCTTCCTGCATCATACGGAACTTGCGCCCATAGACTGCACGGCCAGGGCCGTCCTGTTGCTGGCCGCGGCGCCGGAAGCATGCCGCATTTTTCATCCTTTCAACAATCACAGCCTTTTCATGGGCGATATCGTGGAGGCCATGCGTGAAGAGGGAATCGACATTCCTCTCATGGAAGACGAGGAATTCGCGCATGCCATGGCCAGGGTCAGAAACGACCCGGACAAGGCTGAACGGCTTGTCACCCTGCTGGCCTACAACAATATGGCCGATGGCCGGGCTGCGGTTCCCCTGGCGGCCGCAAGCGCCTACACCGCCCAGGCGCTTCTGCGCCATGGCTGGCGCTGGCCTGAAACCGGCGGCGTCTATTTGCGCAATTTCATCAGAGCCTTGTCGGGCATGGTTTTTTTTGACATGTAGGATACCCGGACGTGAGCAGTCACGCACACGCAAAATGCTATTCCCTGGACATCGCCGCCCTGCCGCCATTGCCCGAAATCGAATCGGAAATGCCGCCTGAACGGCGCAAGGCCCTCCATGCCCTTGCACGCCACGATGACAGACTTCGCTGCGCAGCCGGCTGGCTGCTCATGCGCGCGGTTCTCGGGTCAGGGACGGCCCGGGTGCGCTACGGGCGCTACGGCAAACCTTTCTTGCCGGGCGGGCCGTATTTCAGCCTTTCCCATTCAGGGCGTTATGCGCTCCTTGCGGAAGCGCCGATGCCCGTTGGCGTTGATGTGGAGGAAATACGCCAGGAAAAGGATTGCGCCGCGCTTGCGCGCCAGGCCCTGCACCCTGATGAACGGAAATTTTTTGCCGGAAAACCTGTGCCGCAGACGTTTTTTGACATCTGGACGCTGAAGGAGAGCTATCTCAAATTGCGGGGCACCGGCCTTAATGAAAATCCGGCCACATTCGCCCTGACATTCGGAAAATCCAATGCGCGCCTGCCTGGAATGCCGGATGTCCATTTCTGTCTCTATCACCATCTCCCCGGGCACAGCGCCGCCATTTGCCTGTATCGCTGCATGCCGCCGCAGGCCATCGTGGCCCTGCGTCTTTAATTCGCCAGGCTCAGACCTCATTAAAAAGCTATGGTTTTTGTCTGTCTGTACAAAGGGAGATTTTCCGCCCAAAATCGCACCGTGACGCGGCCAGCGCGAAAAAGGCCGTTTTTGACGGATAATTCCAGCAACCACCCTAACCAACAGCCCGTTAATAGGGCCTGACTTCAAAAGGACAAGCTATGTATGATCCATCCCCTTCCATGAATCCGGAACTTGCCATGAAGCTTGTCCGCCAGGCTGAGGGCATGACCCAAGAGGCTCTGGCGCGACTGCAGGAGGAACGCCTGCATTTTCTGCTTGCCCATGCCAGGGCCAATTCGCCGTTTCTCGCGGAAAAATACAAGAATTTGCCAGAAAAGCCCTCTCTGCGGGATATTCCGATTCTGGAGCGGGCCGAAGGCGTGGCGCATTTTGACGACTGGATGTGCGACAGGAACGTGACCGCAAGGAAGCTGGAGGATTTTCTCGCCAATCCCGCGACCATGCGCCAGGACTTCCTGAATCGCTACAGGGCGCTCAGTACTTCCGGTTCCACGGCGGCTCCCTTGCATATTGTCCGGGATATGCGCCACAATCACATCAATGCGGCCCTGCTTCAAAGCCGTTTCTGGAATGGCGGCAAGCTGGGCGGCATAGCCGAAATCCAGCGCCCGTGGCCCAGGGCCTGCGCGATCACCGCGGGGAACGGCCGCCACTCCTCTTACCTTTCCTTCCTGCGAATGCAGAAGGCGTATGAAGAAAACGGCAAGGGAGACCGCATCGCATTCTGTTCCATTGAGACCCCCTTGCCCAGCCTTGTTGATACGCTCAATGCCTTTCAGCCTGAAATTCTGGGTTCGTATCCTTCAATTCTTCAGATACTTGCAAAGGCGCAAAAAGCCGGCAGGCTTGCCATCAGGCCACTGGCGCTGTGCAGTTCGGCGGAATATCTCTCGCCTGATGTTCTTGCCATGCTGGAAGAGGTCTTTCAATGCCCTGTCATGGAGAACTACTGCTCCACGGAAGGCGGCGAAGTGGCCATGCTCTGCAAGGCCAATCACCTGCATCTCAACAGCGACTGGATCATCATGGAACCGGTGGATGCCGACAATAACCCGGTGGAGGAAGGGTTGAGCGACGGCATCCTGCTTACCAATCTTGCGAACCTGGTTCAGCCTGTGATCCGCTACCGGGTTTCAGACAGGGCCAGATTGCGCAAGCAACCCTGCGCCTGCGGTTCCCCTTTCCCCGTACTGGAAATTGAAGGGCGGAAGGAAGACATCCTCGAATTTCCGGCCAGGAACGGCAGCTTCTTCCTGTCGCCGCCGGTGATGATGGTGGCAGCCCTGCATGTGCCGGGCTGCGCCGCCTGCCAGTTCATCCAGCGGTCGCCGACGGAGCTTGAGATCCGTTGTGTGCCCATGGAGAACGCGGAGCGCGCCGCTGTCGCAAAGGCGCTGACGGATGTAATGGTTCGCATTTTGAAAGCAAACGACGCTGAAGACGTGCGTGTTCGCGCTTCCGATGAGGCTCCAAAACGCGGCAACAGCGGGAAATTGCGCGTCTTTGTCAAAGATTTTGACTGACAGGTGAAAGAAAGCGATGTTTGAAAGAAACGGCATTTTGCTGCTCAAACGTTTCAACAGCTATTTTTTGCCTACCATCATGATGAGTGTGGCCCTGTCCATGAGTGTCGTCGTGGATGGCATCATTGTGGGCAACATGCTGGGGCAGGACGCCCTTGCCGCGGTGAACCTGGGGCTGCCGCTGATGCAGGCTTTTGCGACAATATTCGTCTTTTTCGGCATGGGCGGTTCCATTCTTTCGGCATGGCGCCTCGGAAGGCATGAGACCGCGCTCGCCGGGACTGTCTTCACCCTTTCAATCCTGGCGCTCCTGCTGGCAGGCATCGGTTGCGTATGGGCCGGCATCTTTTTCGGCGATGAGCTTGCCGGGCTGCTGGCTGGAGGCTCCACGCTCGCGGAGCTTTTGCGCCGCTACATGACTCCGCTCCTGTGGGGAGCGCCGCTGCTTCTGGTGGTGTCGGGCATAAGCTATTTTGTGCGCGTGGACGGCGGGGCCGGCCTCGCATCCGCCATATTGGTCACCGCCAATATTGTCAATCTGGTCTGCGATGTCCTGTTCATTCATTACAGCGGCAGCATTGCGGGGGCGGCCCTTGCGACAGTGAGCGGATACGGAGTGGGCTTGCTGCTGTCCGCGCATTATCTGAGGTCACCGCAAAGATCCCTCCATTTCACGCTCAAAGGCGGTCAATTGCCTGCAAACATCTGCGACATCCTCCGTTCAGGGCTGCCAGGCGGCCTTGCCATAGGTTTGCAGTTCATCAAATTTTTCTGCCTCAACATGCTGGTTATTTCAGTGGCCGGCAAAAGCGGCATGGTGGCATTTTCCGTCTGTCTGGCCTGCCTTTCTCTGGCTTCCATGTTCATATCCGGCGCATCACAAACCATGATGCCGATCATGGGCGTGCTGTATGGCGAAGGCGATTACACAGGCATGAGAATCATCTTCAGGCGGGCATTGAAAGTGCTGTTGTCTTGCACCATCTGCCTGATTGTCGTTCTCATGCTGTTTCCGCGCGAATTGCTCGTGCTCTTCGGCGTTGCCGGGGCAGACCTCTCCCTGGGAGCGCATGCGGTGCGCTATTACGCCCCAAGCCTGCTTGGGGACGCTTTCGCGATGTTCATGATCTATTACGCGCAGACCCTGCGCAAACCAACAGTCGCCGTGGTGAGCACATTCATCCAGAATGTGGCCGCGCTGATCCCCTGCGCGTGGCTGTTCTCCCGCTGGCTCGCGCTGGACGGCATCTGGCTTCCTTTCAGTGTCACCGGCATCATTACCGCCCTGGCATTGCTTGCCCTCACGCGTCATGAATCCGCGCGCTCAGGCGGCCGGATTTCGGGTCTGCTCATGCTGCCAGCCCAAAACGCCTCGCGCGACTGCCTGGATGTCTCCCTTCACAATACGCTGGCTGAGGCGACAGGCCTTTCGGCCCGCGTCACAGACTTTTGCCGTGAGCAGGGCGTCGATCAGGGGCTGGCCATGAGGGCCGGCATCATTGTGGAAGAAATGGCGGTAAACGCCGTGCGTTATGGCGGACAAAAGCCGAATTCCACCCTGATGGACGTAAATATCCGCGTGACGGATCGGGAAGTGCGCATTTCTTTCCGCGATGCCGGTCGCCCTTTCAGCCCCCTTGACTACAAGACGGAAAACAGCCCGGCCACGGTTGGCGGCATACCCCTGATACGCGTTCTTGGCGCCCGACTTTCCTACAGTTACTCTCTGGGGTTCAATAACAGCACTGTGATATTGCCAAGAACAGCGGCATGACAGGCGGATTGCCCACCCTGTCCAAAAAGCGGGAATCTGGCGGACAAATCAGGCCAGGCGCCCTGAATTTTCACCCTCCCGCTCTGGTGGGCGCGTCCGCAACCATCATTGCCGTCAACGCCGCGATATACGTCAAACGGATGCCTGTCGGGCGCGCTAGTTCTGGCAGTGCGGACAAAACACCGTGGCTCGTCCCGCCACGCGGATTTTTTTCAGAGGACGGCCGCAACGGACGCAGGGCGCGCCACCCCGGCCGTAAACCGCAAAGCTGTTCTGAAATGCGCCCACGTCGCCGTTGGCGTCGCGGTAATCGCGGATGGAGCTGCCGCACTGGGCAATGGAACGCCGCAGCACATCCTGAAGGGCCGCCAGCAGGCAACGGCTCTGGGCGGGGCTGAGCCCGGCGGCCTTGCGACGCGGGTCCAGCCCGGCCTGAAAAAGCGACTCGTCAGCGTAAATATTGCCAATGCCGGCAATGGCTTTCTGATCCAGCAGCACAGCCTTGAGCGCCGCGCCCCGGCCCTTGAGCAGCGCCGCAAAGGTCCGCGCGCCGAGTTCCAGCGGTTCCGGCCCCAGTTCGCGCCAGAAATCCCAGCTCTGCCGGATATCCGGCGTGCTCGCCAGCACCAGGCCAAAGGCCCTTGTATCGTCGAAAAAGAGGCGACGGGCCGTGCCGTCCGGGGCGCGCAGATCAAAAATGCAGCGTGTGTGGGGGCCGGGCGGCGCGCCCTGCGGCCAGGTCATCAGACGACCGGTCATGCGCAGGTGCACGGCCAGCATGTCCGGCGCGGGAGCGCTCTTCCGCGTACCGTCCGGCGGGGCCAGACGCAGCAGCAACAGCTTGCCCCTGCGGCCCACATCCGCAATACGGCGGCCCGTCAGAACGGACAGGGGCAGGCTCAGAGGGTGCAGGCTGCTCGCCCGCAGGACTTGCGCGCCGCTCAGCACGCAATTTTGCACCTGGGGGCGAAGGGTGCGGGCAACGGTTTCAACTTCCGGCAATTCAGGCATGGCGGCATCCGGCTTTTTTTGCCGCTGGCGGCGTCAGGCCGCGCGGCTCTCTGGGGGGGCCCCGGGGGCTGCGCGCCGGAAAGGGCCGCGACGGCATGATGGCTCAGGCAAGATAAATTTCCAGCAGACCTTCGGGCGGGTCAATGGTCACCGAGGGGGCGTCCAGGTCAAAGCCCACAATGAAACAGGGCCGCGCCGGAAAGAGAATTTCCCGCTCGTCTGGCGTGACAATGACCCAGATTTCCTGATCCGCCGGATATTCCACATGGTCGAGCCGCCCCAGGCGGCGACCGTCGGGCAGCAGCACATCGCAGCCCAGCAGGTCTTCCACATAGGCTTCATCCTCTTCCGGCTGGGGCAGGCTTTCACGCGGCACCAGAAGCTTGCAGCCCCGCAGGGCCTCGGCCGCCGCGCGATCCGCCACGCCCTCCAGCAGAAGCAGGGGACGCCCCTTGTGCCAGCGACAGGCCAGCGCGCGAACGCGGCGGGGAGCGCCGCTTCCGGCCTGCAGCCAGAAAGGCGCGTCCAAAAGCAAGGGGGAGCCCGCATGCCAGTCGATGCAGATCTCCCCTCTGATGCCGTGGGGCCGCGCCAGCGTGCCCATGTGAATCATCGCATCCGCCATGATATCAAGCCGGCGCTACTCCAGAATTTCCAGAACAGCGCGTTTCTTGGACTTGGTGGATGCGGCGCTCAGGATGGTGCGCATGGCGCGGGCCGTGCGGCCCTGCTTGCCGATGACCTTGCCCAGATCCTCCTTGGCGACCTTGAGCTCAAGCACCGTCGTCTGTTCGCCTTCCACTTCGCTGAGTTGCACCTCTTCGGGATGATCCACCAGGGACTTGGCTATATACTCGATCAGGGTCTTCATCGCGTACCTCCCAAAGGGGCCTTGTGCCCGCGAGCAAACGCGGGCAAAGGCTGAATAGCGCGCAACCTTCGGAGCAACCGGCCTTTCGCCGCCCCACCCTTCCTCCGCCGGGCGGCGGCCTTCCCCATTGGGGCGCGCCTGCCTCATCCATCCGCGCATGCGCCGAAAAAGCCCGCCAACGGGAGAAGCGCGCATCACAGGCGCGCGTCGGCCTTTCCGGCGGTCGGGCCGCGCCGTTCACCAGCCGCGCCGGCCATGGCGCATCTTGCGGCGCATTGTCGCGACAGGCTTTTCGCCTTGCCGCAACAGCGGCGCATTTACGACAGATGCGCCTTGATCAGCGAGCGCACTGTATCCGTGGGTTCGGCGCCGCGCGCGAGCCACTCTTTGATTTTATCAGCATTGAGCTTCACGTCCGCCGGATTGGTCATGGGGTTGTAGTACCCCAGAAATTCCAGCGGGCGGCCATCACGACGGGTTTCGTCATTGGCGGCCACCACCCGGTAAAAAGGATGCTTTTTGCTGCCGAGACGGGTCAATTTCAACTTTACAGCCATGAGTCCAACTCCCTTTGGTTTTATGTTAGCTTCGCGCCCGTAAAAGGGCAAGAGGAAACGGCATTTACCGCACCGCGCCGAGGCGGTCACTTCTTTTTGCGCTTCTGGCGCTCTTTCTTTTTTCGTTTTTTGGCGGCGGCGGACTTGCCGCCCGAAGGCCGCCCGCCCGGCAACTCCATGCCGCCCATGCCGGGCATGCCCAGACCCGGAGGCATCATGCCCGGCGGCATGCCGCGCGGCATTCTGGGCATGGCGGGATGGCCGCCCTTGCCGCCCATCATGCCTTTCATCATCTGGCGCATCTGCTCGAACTGGCGCACCATCTGATTGACCTGCGCCACGCTCACGCCCGCGCCCCTGGCGATGCGCGCCCGGCGGCTGCCGTTGAGAATATCCGGGTTGCGCCGCTCCTGCATGGTCATGGAATTGATAATGGCCTCGGTGCGCGCCAGCTCCTTTTCCGGCATGGCGCCGCTGGCCTCGGCCAGCTTTTCGCGCAGGCCGCCCAGGCCCGGAATCATCTTCAGAATGCTGTCCAGCGAACCCAGCTTTTTGATGCGCCGCATCTGGGTACGAAAGTCTTCCAGGTCAAAGCTGGCCTTCCGCATCTTGCGGGCCAGCTCTTCGGCTTCTTCGGCATTGATGGTGGACTGCGCCTTTTCCACCAGCGTGAGCACGTCGCCCATGCCGAGAATGCGCCCGGCGATGCGGTCGGGGTGAAAGACCTCCATCTCCGACAGTTTTTCGCCCACGCCCACAAACTTGACGGGCGCGCCGGTGACCGCGCGGATGGACAGGGCCGCGCCGCCGCGCGCGTCGCCGTCCATTTTTGTCAGCACCACGCCGGTCAGGCCCAGACGCTCGTTGAAGGCTTCGGCCACGGTCACGGCGTCCTGGCCGGTCATGGCGTCGGCCACGAACAAAATTTCCTGCGGCCGCACCGCCGCCTTGATGGCCGAAAGCTCCTCCATCAGCGGCTCGTCCACATGCAGGCGGCCCGCCGTGTCCAGCAGCAGCACGGTGGCCTGCTCTTCACGGGCCTTGTCCAGCGCCGCCGTGGCGATATCCACGGGCCTCATCTGCGTGGTGGAGGGAAAACAGGGCATGTCGAGCTGCCGGGCCAGCACCGCAAGCTGGTCAATGGCCGCCGGGCGATAGACGTCCGCCGGAACCAGGTAGGGGCGCATCTTCTGCCTGCGCAGCAGATTGGCGATCTTGCCCGCCGAGGTGGTTTTGCCCGAACCCTGAAGGCCCACCAGCATGATCACCGCCGGTTCCCGGCCCTGAAGGTTCAGGCCGGCGGTTTCGCCGCCCAGCAGGGCCACCAGCTCATCGTGGACAATCTTGACCACCTGCTGAGCCGGGCTCACCCCCTTGAGCATTTCCCGCCCCAGGCATTTTTCGCGCACGCCTTCCACAAAGTCTTTGACAACCTTGAAGTTAACGTCCGCTTCCAGAAGCGCCAGCCGCACCTCGCGCAGACCGGCCCGCACGTTTTCTTCGGTGAGCTGGCCGCGCCCGCCGAAAGAGCGGAATACGCCGGAAAGTCTGTCGGAAAGGCTCTCGAACATGAAGACCCCGCATCCGCCGCCCTGCCCCGGCATGGAGCGGCGGCCACAAAGCGTCTGTCATCGCGCCGCAACAGGCGGGCGAAGTGGAGATTCATAGGCTGTTTGCGCCGTGCCGTCAAGTCGCCGGACGCCGCATTGACAGGCGGAACGCCCGCGTCTAGAACAGAATTTCATCTCCGGCCAGGGGCCGAAGTGTGAGGAGCATGCGCCAAAAGGCGTTTCTTGCCCATTCACGGCTCTTTTCGCGCCGGGTTCCGCTTGCAAAAACCGCCCCCGCGGCGGCCGCACGGGAGAATGCCATGAATAAAGTCAGAATCACCGTCCTGAAGACCACATTCGACGCCGAGCTGTCCGCCCGGTATGGCGCGGAGGGCCTTGGAGCCTGCCCCATGCTGAGGAAGGGCCAGGTTTTCTATGCCGACTACGCCAAGCCGGAGGGCTTTTGCGACGAAGCCTGGAAAGCCGTTTATCAGTATGCCTTCGCTCTGGCGCATGGCGCGGACAAAGGCGTTTTCTATTACGGCGACTGGATCAGAACCCCCGGCGTGGCCATTTGCAGTTGCAACGACGGCCTGCGCCCGGTCATCTTCAAGCTGGAAGCCACGGACGAGGTTTCCAGCATTGATTACACGCCGGTGCGCTGAGGCTTTGCCGCAGCGCAGATGCGAAAAACCCCGCACGCGCCCAGGGCCTGTTAACACTATTTATATTTTTATGATCATGGGGTAAACTTGTTCCCATGATCATAACTAAAGAACACTATAAACGTATTGCCGATTGCTTTCCCCGCCAGCGACACGGATTCGCCCGTTTCAAACGTAAATCTCAGGTTGTTTCAAGATCGTCAGCGAATGGTTGATCTCACAACAGCTCTCTTTGCCAGATTTCATGTGAATGGGCAAAGAGAAGATACTTTATCACTCTTTTAGCAATGCTATCCGATTATTATATACCCGTCGTCGGCAAAAGGCAAAGGGATATTCCCGAATCCTGACAGCGCCTGGCGGACGCCGACAACCACAGGCGGAAAACGCCGCCCGCATTGACAGCGCCCTCACAAGCGGATAAGATGGTTTGCTAAAGTTTATATAATTATTTTAGCCCATTACGAGGAAGTCATGTTCACCAATCGCGGCAAGGCACTGACCTTCGACGACATTTTGCTGATTCCCGGTTATTCCGACGTAACCCCCGACGCCGTTGACATCACCACATGGCTCACGCCGGCCATTCCCCTGCGCATTCCTCTGCTCTCCGCCGCCATGGACACCGTGACGGAGTCGGCCATGGCCATTTCCATGGCCCGCATGGGCGGCATTGGCATCATTCATAAAAACATGCCTGTGGAGCGTCAGCGCCTGGAGGTGGAACGGGTCAAAAAGAGCGAAAGCGGCATGATTTTGGATCCGGTGACCATTTCTCCGCGCAATTCGGTGCAGGAAGCTCTGGATCTGATGTCCGACTTTCGCGTTTCCGGCCTGCCGGTGGTGGACGGGGAACGCCTGGTGGGCATTCTGACCAACCGCGACGTGCGCTTTGTGGAAGACGCCCAGGCAGTGCGCGTGGCCGACGTGATGACCAGCGACAAACTGATCACCGTGCCTATGGGAACCTCGCTGGCCGAGGCCAAGCGCCACCTGCACGAGCACCGTATCGAAAAGCTTCTGGTGGTGGACGAAAACAAGCGCCTGCGCGGCCTGATCACCATGAAGGACATCGACAAGGTTCAGAAATATCCCAATGCCTGCAAGGACTCCAACGGTCGTTTGCGCGTGGGCGCGGCCATCGGCATCGGCAAGGATTCCGAAGCCAGGGCCGCACAACTGCTTGAGGCCGGGGCCGACGTGCTGGTGCTGGATTCCGCCCACGGCCATTCTGTCAATGTGCTCAACGCCATCCGCGCGGTCAAGGCCAGCTTTCCCAACTGCCAGCTGATTGCGGGCAATGTGGCCACCTATGAAGGCGCGCGCGCCATTCTGGAGGCCGGCGCCGACAGCGTGAAGGTGGGCATCGGGCCAGGCTCCATCTGCACCACCCGCATCGTGGCGGGCGTGGGCGTGCCCCAGGTCACGGCCGTCATGGACGGCAGCCGCGCCGCGCGCGAGATGAACCGCTGCTGCATAGCCGACGGCGGCATCAAATTCTCCGGCGACATTGTCAAGGCGCTGGTGGTGGGCGCGCATTCGGTGATGATCGGCTCCCTTTTCGCCGGCACCGAGGAAAGCCCCGGCGAAACCATTCTTTACCAGGGGCGCACCTACAAGATTTACCGGGGCATGGGCTCCATCGACGCCATGAAGGAAGGCAGCTCGGATCGCTACTTTCAGGAACGCAGCAAAAAGCTGGTGCCTGAAGGCATTGTGGGCCGCGTGCCCTACCGGGGGCCTGTCATGGACGCCGTGTACCAGCTCATGGGCGGCCTGCGCTCAGGCATGGGCTATGTGGGGGCGAAGACCCTGGACGATCTCTTCAAAAACACCACCTTCTGCGAGATTTCCGCCGCCGGGCTGCGCGAAAGCCATGTGCACGACGTGGTCATCACCAAGGAAGCGCCCAACTATCGCATTGAGAACTAGCCCGCACGAGCGAGGATGCAACATGCCGCACAGCAAGGTCATTATCATCGACTACGGCTCCCAAGTCACGCAGCTCATCGCCCGCCGCGTGCGCGAGGCCGGGGTATATTCCGAAATCCACTCCTGTGTGACCACGGCCGCGCAGGTGGCGGGCATGCGCCCCTCGGCCCTGATTCTCTCCGGCGGCCCGGCCAGCGTGGGCGAGGCCGACGCCCCGGTTCTGGACCCCGGCTTTCTGGAACTGGGCGTGCCGGTGCTGGGCATCTGCTACGGCATGCAGCTTCTGGCCCGGAACATGGGGGGGCGGTTGGCCCAGTCCCTGACGCGGGAATACGGCCCGGCTGAGCTGACCCTGAGCGCCCCCTGCGCGCTCTGGGACGGTCTGGACGCGAAAAGCCCTTCCAGAGTCTGGATGAGCCACGGCGACAAGGTGCTGGCCCCGCCGCCGGGCTTCACTGTCACGGGGCGCACCCCCACTCTGGATGTGGCCGCCATGGCCGACGAGCAGCGCCGGATATACGCGGTGCAGTTCCACCCCGAAGCGCACCACAGCGCGGACGGCGAACGCATTCTGCAAAACTTTCTGTTCAAGGTGGCCGGCATCACGCCGGACTGGAGCATGTCCTCCTTTGTGGATCGCGTGGTCAAGGAAATGGCCGAGCAGGCGGGCGACAAGCATGTGGTCTGCGCCCTGTCCGGCGGCATTGACTCCACAGTGGTGGCCGTGCTGCTGCACCGGGCCATCGGCAAGCGCCTGCACTGCATCTTTGTGGACAATGGTCTGCTGCGCCTCAACGAAGGCAATGAGGTGGTCAGCTGCCTGCGCGAGCATTTTGACCTCAATCTTGAATTTGTGCAGGCGCAGGAGCGTTTTCTCTCCCGCCTCAAAGGCGTGGAAGACCCGGAGAAAAAACGCAAAATCATCGGCCACACCTTTATTGAAATTTTCGACGAGGAAGCCAGAAAACTGCCCCAGGTGGACTTTCTGGCGCAGGGCACCCTGTACCCGGACGTTATCGAATCCGTCTCGCACAAGGGCCCCAGCGCGGTGATCAAAAGCCACCACAATGTGGGCGGCCTGCCCGACACCATGAAACTCAAGCTCATTGAACCCCTGCGCGAACTCTTCAAGGACGAGGTTCGCAAGGTGGCGGCCGAGCTGGGCCTGCCCGACTCCATTGTCTGGCGGCATCCCTTCCCCGGCCCGGGGCTGGCCATCCGCGTGCTGGGCGAAGTCACCGGGGAACGCCTGCGCATCCTGCGCCAAGCCGACAAGATCGTGCAGGAAGAGCTGCGCGAATCCGGCTGGTATCGCAAGGTCTGGCAGGGCTTCGCGGTGCTGCTGCCGCTCAAGACCGTGGGCGTCATGGGCGACGGCCGCACCTACGAAAATGTCATCGCCCTGCGCGTGGTGGACAGCGTGGACGCCATGACCGCCGACTGGGCGCGCCTGCCGCCGGAGCTCATCGCGCGCATGTCCGGCCGAATCATCAATGAAGTCAAAGGCGTGAACCGCGTGGTCTACGATGTGTCCTCCAAGCCGCCCAGCACCATCGAATGGGAATAAGGAGCCTCTATGTTCGGCATAGGCAGTACGGAACTCCTGGTCATTCTGGTGGTGGCGCTTGTGGTGCTGGGCCCCAAAAGCCTCGCCAACATCTCGCGCACTCTGGGCAAGGCTATGGGCGAGTTCCGGCGCGTTTCCACGGACTTTCAGCGCACCCTCAATGCCGAGGCCGCGCAGGAGGAGGAAGCGGAACGCCGCAAGCAAGCCGTAAAAAAAACCGCCGGCGCCACGGATGAAACCGTGGCCGTCAAGCCCGCTCAGACACCGGAAACGCCTGCGGCTAGGGCCGTGAGCGATACAAGCGACACGGTCGCGAGCCAGACAGAAACGGCAACCGAGGCCCTTGCCGCCCCCACGCCGTCCGTGGCTTGCGAAGCTTCCGCATCGTCTCCGGCGGATGGCGCTCCCGCCAGTGACGCGCCGGCGTCGCCTCCGGCGGGCAGCCCCCTGGCCGCCGCCCTGGCCAAAACCAGAGCTGAAGCGGAAGCCCTCTCGCCGCAAAACGGCGCAACCGCCCCGGCCACAGAAAACGGCGGCGCGGCATGAACCAGCCGGAAGACAAACTGACCTCCCCGGTTTCAGCACAAGAGAACGCCGCGCCCGCAATGGAAAACGCGGCCGAATCCCGCCGGCCTGCCGCCTCTGGCGAAGCCCGGGGGACTGACGGCGCAAGCAAGGCGGATAAGTCCAGCGCAGCCGACCTGAGCGATTTTGAAGCGTCCATGTTTTCCGGGCCGGAATGGCGGCCTGACGCCGCCGCGGACGCCCCCGCAAACGGCGGGGATGCGCCGCCTGTGACGCCGGACGGGCTTGACAGTCCGCGCGACGGGCAGCCCCCCGCGCAGGAACGCGGTGCGGGCGCGCCGCCTCTGCCGCCCTCTCCGCCCGTGGATGCGTCGCCTCCTCCCGCCCCCAGGCCGGAGGACAGCCTGCCCTCCGCGCGCGGCGCGCAAGACTCGGCGGGCGACGAAAACGCCGACAAGCCCATGGGCCTGATGGATCACCTGAGCGAGCTGCGCGCGCGTCTGGTACGTTGCTGCATCGCCGTGGGTCTGGGCTTTCTGGTCTGCTGGTCCGTGGTGGATCCCATTTTCAACGCGCTGGTGAATCCGCTGCTGGCGGTTCTGCCGCCTGGTTCGCACGCCCAGTACACCACCTTGCCCGAAGGTTTCTTCACCCGCATGTACATCGCCTTTGTGGCGGGCGTCTTCGTGACCAGCCCGGTCGTATTCTACCAGATATGGTCCTTTATCGCGCCCGGCCTCTATGATGAGGAAAAACGCCACATCATTCCGGTGGCCATATTGTCGGCCCTGTTTTTTGTGGCCGGCGGCGCATTCTGCTATCTGGTGGTTTTTCCTTACGCCTTCAGTTTCTTCGTGAGCTTCTCCACCAGCGAAATCGTGGTCATGCCCAAAATCAGCGACTACCTGGGCTTTGTGCTCAAGCTGATTCTGGCCTTTGGCCTGATTTTTGAGATGCCGCTCTTTGCCCTTTTTCTGTCGCGCATGGGGCTGATCACCGCCACCCTGATGCGCAGCACGCGGCGTTACGCCGTTCTGGGCATCTTTATCGTGGCGGCCATTCTGACGCCGCCGGATGTGGTGTCGCAACTGCTGATGGCCGGCCCCATGCTCCTGCTCTATGAAGTCAGCATTCTGGTGGCGGCCGCCTTCGGCCGCAAAAAACCGGCGCCCGAAAACGTCGAAACCGGCGACGCCCAGCAGGGCGAAGCCAGCGTCAAAGACAAGACCGCGGAGGAAGCATGAACGCCAACACCCCGCGTAAAGCCGCGCGGGAGCGGCTCAGCGCCGAAACCCGCATCAGCCTGAGTCTGACCCTGGACGGCAACGGCGATACCGAAATCCGGACCGGCTTCGGCCTGCTGGATCACATGCTGACCCTGACCATGTTCTGGGCGGGCATGGATTTGCGGCTCTCCTGCGAGGGCGATCTGGAGGTGGACGCCCACCACAGCGTGGAGGACGTGGGCCTGACTCTGGGCCGCGCCCTGCTGGAAGCCCTCGGCGACAGAGCCGGCATTGCCCGCGTGGGCTATGGCCGTGTGCCCATGGACGAGGCGCTCAGTGAAGTGACAGTGGATCTTTCAGGCCGTCCCTGGCTGGAATGGCGCGGCGACGAACTGTTGCCGCCTGTCATGGCCGGAGAGGAAAAAGACCTCTGGCGAGAATTTTACAAGGCTCTGGCCAGCAGCGCCCGCTGCAATCTGCACGTTGCCTTTCTGTACGGCAAAAACGGCCACCACCTGCTGGAATCGGCGGCCAAGGGGCTGGGGCTGGCCTTGCGCCAGGCGGCGCGGATTCAGGGCACAACCATCAGAAGCACCAAAGGAGGACTTGATTGATGCGTACTCGCCTGCATATATTTTTATTGATCGTTCTTTGCCTGGCGCTGGCCGTCTCCTGCGCCCGCCGGCCCCGCAGCACGGCCGAGGCGCCCCGATTCATTTCCGCCAGTTACAGAATCTCCGTGGCGCCCTTCACACAGCCCACCAACGCCAGCCAGCTCATCGCGGGCCGCATTCCCGAAAATCAGGGCCGTATTCCCGACGACATGCTGTCCGCGCTGGACATGAAGCTGCGTGAAGTTCTGCTGACAGACACCAAACGCCAGTACAATTTTATTGTTCGCCGGCATACGCCGTCGGATCTGACGCGCTTTCACAGTTCCGAGCAACCGCAGGCCCTGCCCCAGTGGGAAGACTACGGCAAGCGGCAAGGCGCTCAGCTTCTGCTGATTCCCCAGGTGCTGGACTGGCGTCAGCGCGAGGGTTCCAAGGCGGGCGTCACCCACTCGGCCCATGTGCGGGTGGAGTTTTTTCTGCTCAAGGTGGGCGACGGCACGCTGATGAACCGTTCCATTTTTGAGGAAGAGCAGGTGAGCCTTACGGAAAACCTGCTCACAGCGGGTTCGTTCTTCAAACGCAAAGGCGCCTGGGTCACGGCTGAAGAACTTGCCGTGGACGGCATGCGCAAAGCGGTCAAGGATATGGGCTTATGATCATCTTCCCGGCGGTCGATATTCAGCGCGGTAAGGCCGTGCGCCTCAAACAGGGACGCGCCCAGGAATCCACCGTTTTCGCCGAGAACCCGGTCGAGGCGGCCCGCGCCTGGCAGGCGCGGGGGGCGCGCTGGCTGCATGTGGTGGATCTGGACGGCGCGTTTGACGGCGCGGCGCAGAGCCGGGCCATCGTGCGGCGCATCTGCCGGGAGATCAGCATCCCCGTGCAATTGGGCGGCGGCATCCGCGACGAGGAGACGGCCCGCGCCTATCTGGACGCCGGGGTGCGCCGCCTGATCATCGGCACCCTGGCCCTGGAGCAGCCGGAACTGTTCGCCCGCCTCTGCCGCGCTTTTCCCGGCCAGATTGGCGTTTCTCTGGACGCCGAGGCGGGGCGTCTCAAAAGCCGGGGCTGGGTGACCGACACCGGCCTGAGCGTGGACGACGTGTTGCCCCGTCTTCAGGACGACGGCGCGGCCTTCATCATCTATACGGATATTGAACGCGACGGCATGCAAAGCGGCGTCAACCTGAGCGCTCTGGAGCATCTGGCCCGCAGCGCCCGCGTGCCGGTCATCGCCGCCGGCGGCGTGGCCACTCTGGCCGACGTGCAAAAGCTTTATCCCCTCTCCCGCTCCGGCAGGCTGGCCGGCGCCGTCAGCGGTCGCGCCCTGTACGAAGGAGCCTTGCGACTGGAAGAAGCCAACGCCTGGATTGACGCACAGGAAAATGCGGAAAAAGCCTGACCGTCGCCCGCGGTTCGCGTCTGCTCCACAAAAAACCCGTCCCGTCGCGGCTCACGGCGGGTTTTCTTTCCCGCATATGTCGGCAATGCGAAAGAGTGACCTTGCCAAGGGCCTGTCCCGCGTTTACATTCTGGCCATGTCCGCTGTCCGTCATCCTGTCCGCGGCCCGTACCACGGCTTTCCTGAAGAGCGCCACTGGCGTTCCCTGCTCTAGATGTAGAGCTTCTCCCCGCCTGTGCATTGTTCGAAGAAGCCGCCGCGTGGCGGCCTGTCCGCTGTTTTTCGCGTTACGAGGAGAGTCATGCTGACTACCAGACCATTTCACTGGTATTGCCTGTTGGGGGCCATCATTCTGGAAGTGGGCGGCACCACTGTCATGAAGCTGGCCCAGGGCTGGGCCTTTGCCCATGCCGCACTGTTGGGCCTGACCCTGATGTGGCTGGCCATCGGCCTTTCCTATTATCTTCTGGCCCTGTCCACCACCGGCCTGCCCGTGGGCGTGGCCTTCGCCTGCTGGGAAGGGCTGGGCCTGACCCTGATTACCCTGTCCAGCGCGCTGATTCTGGATGAAAGCCTGACCCTCAAGCGTGTTCTGGGCCTGGTCTGCGTGCTGGCCGGAGCGCTGCTGGTGCACCACGGCACGGGCCACGGCCAAAACGCAAGGCCGCGCCCGCGCGCGACCGGGCAAAAGCGCCTTGCATTTCAGGCCGGGTCTGACGGCGCGCGCGCCGCAGGGAGGCCGCCATGCGCACCCTGACCGCCTTTTTCAATTTTTCCGTGCTGCTGGTCATGCTGGCCGCCTTGCTGGATATTCTGGCCAATCTGCTGTTGGCCCGCTCCCGGGGCTTCCGCCGCTGCGGGGTCGGCATTACGGCCCTGGCCCTGGTGGGGCTGGCCTTTTACTGCCTTTCCCTGGCCGTGCGTCATATGGATCTGGCCGTGGCCTATGCCATGTGGGGCAGTTTCGGCATTCTGGGCACCTCGCTGGGCGGCTGGCTTTTCTTCAGCCAGCGCCTCAAACCCTGCGCCTTTGCGGGCATGGGCCTGCTTATTACGGGCATGCTGCTGTTGCGTCTGGGCTGAAGGCCCGCCGCAGTCATCCCCGCTTTTGCTGAAAGCAAGCCGGCGGCGCTCCGCCAGGTCGGACGGCGACTCATGGAGTTTTTCTTCAGGCCGGGCCGGCAGATGCGCAAAACCGCCCCCCGCCGGATGCGGCGGAAGGCGGTTTTGCGGCGGATATGCAAACAGGTTTTATTGCGCGGGCTGGCTCTCTCCCGCGCCGTTCTTGCCGGCGGCATGGGCGCGCAGGGAAGCGCAGATGGGCTGGGCCGTGGCCCGGCCCGAAAAGATTTCTTCCGGCGAGGCGGCCAGGGCCTGGGGCAGCACATCGTCCACATGGTCCACAAAGACAATTTCCAGGTCTTTGAGCACCTCGTCCGGCACGTCCTTGAGGTCCTTTTCATTGTCGCGGGGCATGATCACTTTTTTTATGCCGCTGCGCCGCGCGGCCAGCAGTTTCTCACGCAGGCCGCCGATGGGCAGAACACGTCCGCGCAACGATATTTCGCCGGTCATGGCCACATCGTTGCGCACAGGAATGCCCAGCAGCGCCGAGGTGATGGAGGTGGCCAGGGTAATGCCCGCCGAAGGGCCGTCCTTGGGCGTGGCCCCGGCGGGCACATGCACATGAATGTCCACCTTGCGATGGAAGCGCGGATCAAGCCCCAGCACTTCGGCGCGCGAGCGCACATAGGACAGGGCGGCCTTGGCCGATTCGGTCATCACCTCGCCCAGCTGGCCGGTGGTCACCACATGGCCCGCGCCGCTCATCAGGCTGGTTTCCACCAGCAGAATTTCGCCGCCGCGCTGATTGTAGGCCAGCCCGGCACAGACGCCCACCTGGGGTTCCTCCTCGCGCTCCTCGTGACGGTATTTCTTGACTCCCAGAAAGCCCGGCAGGCTTTGACGCGAAATGGACACGCACTTGTCCAGATCATCCTCCTCCACCAGGCGAATGGCCGTCTTGCGGCACAGGGCCGCGATTTCGCGCTCCAGATTACGCACCCCGGCTTCACGCGTGTAGCCGCGAATGATCTCCAGCAGGGCGTTTTCGGAAATGCGGATATTGCCTTCCCGGAGGCCGTGCTCCTCAATCTGGCGAGGCAGGAGAAAACGCCGGGCGATGTGGCGTTTTTCCGTCTCCAGATAGCTGGAAAGCTCGATAATTTCCATGCGATCCAGCAAGGGTGCCGGAATGCTGTGCAGCGAATTGGCCGTGGTGATGAAAAAAACCCTGGACAGATCGTATTCCAAATCCAGATAATGATCCATGAAGGTAGCGTTCTGTTCCGGGTCCAGCACTTCCAGCAGGGCCGAGGCCGGATCGCCCCGGTAATCCGAGGTCATCTTGTCCACTTCGTCCAGACAGAACAGGGGGTTATTGAATTTGACCCGCTTCAGCGACTGGATGATCTTGCCCGGCAGCGCGCCCACATAGGTGCGGCGGTGGCCCCTGATTTCGGCTTCGTCGCGCACGCCGCCCAACGAAAGACGAACAAAATCGCGGCCCGTGGCCCTGGCCACGGATTTGGCCAGCGAGGTCTTGCCCACGCCGGGCGGCCCCACAAAACAGAGAATGGGGCCTTTCAGGCCGTGCGAAAGCTTCTGTACGGCCAGATATTCCAGAATGCGCTCCTTGGGCTTTTCCAGGCCATAATGATCCCCGTCCAGAATGGCGCGAGCCTTTTCGATGTCGATATCAATGCTTTTCAGGTCGTTCCAGGGCAGATCCAGAATCCAGTCCACATAATTGCGCACCACCGTGTATTCGGCGGCCGAAGGCGGCATGGCCCGCAGTTTCTTCACTTCAGCCAGGGCTTTCTGGCGGGCCTCCTCCGGCATATCGCGGGCCTTGAGCTTCTGCTCCAGCTCGTCAACCTCCGCCTGGGGGTCGTCGTCCCGCCCCATTTCCTTGTTGATGGCCTTGATCTGCTCGTTGAGATAATACTCGCGCTGGTTGCGCTCCATCTGCACCTTGACGCGGTTTTTGATCCGCTTTTCCACAGTGGACAGGGCCACCTCGCCCTGAAGCAGCTCATAGGCGCGTTCCAGGCGCTCGGTAACGTCTGAAAGCTCCAGCGCCTCCTGTTTTTTGCGATAATCCACCTTCAGATGCGGCAAAATGGCGTCAGCCAGGGGGCCTGGCTCGTGCAGGGCCAGAATGGAGAGCACGGCCTCCTGCGAAATCTTTTTATTGTTCTTGCCGTATTCTTCCAGCGCCTCGTGAACCGCGCGAACCAGAGCCTCCTTTTCTTCCGGGCGGCTCTGGCTTTCCTCCAGACGGCGCACCCCGGTCACAGAGCACGGGCCGTCCTCGCGCAGGTCTTGCCAGGCGGCCCGGTACAGGCCCTCAAACAGAACCTTGATGGTGCCGTCGGGCAGGCGCAACATCTGAAGAACCTTGCTGACCACGCCCACGGCGCACAGGTCGCCCGCTTCGGGTTTTTCCAGCTCCGGTTCGCGCTGGGCCACCAGAAAAATCTGTTTGCCAAAGGAGGACTGAGCCGCCTCAATGGCCTTGATGGAAGCCTCGCGGCCCACAAAAAGCGGCATGATCGAACGCGGAAACATGACCACTTCCCGCAGGGGCATGACCGGCATTTCCCGAAAGATTTCCCCGCGCATTGCGTCAGACATACTCTCTCTCCCCAAAGGCGTCGGCGGGCCGAACCGTTAGGCCCGGCCCGCGACAGCCCGCTTCAGCATACTGCGTTCTGATTTCAGCCCGGCGTCCGCTCCCGCAGTCGCCAAAACAGCATCACTACCGCGCCGTCTCAAGAAGCCTTGTCTTCAGACAAGCGCCTTTCCTCGCTGACGGCCTCGCCGCCGTCGCCGTAGAGCAGCACCGGCTCTTTGCCCTTTTCAATCACCGCCCGGTTGATCAGGCATTCCCTGACATTGGGCATGGAGGGCAGCCTGAACATGATGTCAAGCATGATCTTTTCCATGACGTTGCGCAGGCCGCGAGCGCCGGTCTTGCGCTCAATGGCCCTGGCCGCGATGGCCTTGAGGGCGTTGGTCGTGAAACGCAGGGTCACGTTGTCCAGCTCAAAAAGCTTCTGGTACTGGCGCACCAGGGCGTTTTTGGGCTCAGTGAGAATGCGCACCAGATCCGGCTCATCCAGCTCGTCCACATGGGTAATGATGGGGATGCGGCCCACGAACTCCGGAATCAGGCCAAACTGAACCAAATCCTGCGGATGGATTTTTTCCAGCAGCTCGGCCAGGGGCATATCCTTGCTGGCCCGCACCTTGGCCCCGAAGCCCATGGATGCGCCGCTCATGCGCGATTCCACAATCTTGTCCAGGCCCACAAAGGCCCCGCCCACAATGAACAGGATATTGCCCGTGTTCATGCGTATAAATTCCTGCTGCGGGTGCTTGCGCCCGCCCTTGGGCGGGATGTTGGCCTCGGTGCCTTCAATGATTTTCAGCAGGGCCTGCTGCACCCCCTCGCCGGACACGTCGCGGGTGATGGACGGCCCGTCGCCCTTGCGCGAAATCTTGTCAATTTCGTCAATATAGATGATGCCCTTGCTGGCGGCTTCCAGGTCATAGTCCGCATTCTGGAGCAGTTGCACCAGAATGTTTTCCACATCCTCGCCCACATAGCCGGCCTCGGTGAGGGTGGTGGCGTCGGCAATGGCGAAGGGCACGCGCAAGACCCTGGCCAGGGTTTTGGCCAGCAGTGTTTTGCCGCTGCCCGATGGCCCCACCAGAAGGATGTTGCTTTTTTCCAGCTCCACATCCCGGCCAAGGGCGTCAGCGTAGAACACGCGCTTGTAGTGATTATGCACGGCCACGGAAAGAATTTTCTTGGCCTCGTGCTGCCCGATGACGTATTCATCCAGCCTGTCCTTGATCTCCTGCGGAGAAAGCAGGCGTTCGCCGTTGTCGGGGCTTTCCAGTCGGTCGCGGGCGATGATGTCGTTGCAGGCCTTGACGCAGTTGTCGCAGATGCTTGCGCCGTCCTGCACAATGAGGTTGCGCACTTCCAGTTCGCTGCGGCCGCAAAAGGAGCAGCGCAACGGTTCGTTGGTATTGCCCATATGCTATTCGCCCTTTTCCTGCGCCATATCACGGCGTGACGCCAGCACGCGGTCGATGATGCCGAGTTCTCTGGCTTCCTCAGGGGTCAAAAAATTGTCTCGCTCTGTGGCCTTGACCACATCCTCATACGGACGTTTGGTATTTTCCGCCAGCATGCGGTTGAGCCGCTCCTTGAGGCGGAGCACTTCACGGGCGTGGATTTCAATATCCGTAGCCTGCCCCTGAAAACCGCCCGAAGGCTGGTGGATCATAATCTGACTGTTGGGTAATGCAAAACGCATGCCCGGCTCGCCGGCGGCCAGAAGAAAGGCCCCCATGCTGGCCGCCCGGCCCATGCAGACCGTGGTGACCGGCGAAGTGATGTAGCGCATGGTGTCGTAAATGGCCAGGCCGGCCGTGACCGAGCCGCCCGGAGAATTGATGTACAGGCTGATTTCCTTTTCCGGGTCCTGCGATTCCAAAAAAAGAAGCTGGGCGCAGATCAGAGAGGCGACGGCGTCGTTGACCTCGGACCCCAGAAGCACGATGCGATCCTTCAGCAGCCGCGAATAAATATCATAGGCCCGCTCGGAACGGCCTGTGGTTTCAATGACCATGGGAACTAAAGACATATATCTCTGCCTCGCGGTTTTTGGCCCGCGCGTGACGCTTTGGCCGTGCAAACGGGAAAAGGCTGTTGACGCGGTCAACAGCCCCGAAAATCAGGCGCGGACACACCAGTGAGGCCGCTCCCGACTTTCGTGCCTTGCGCCGGATGCCGCGCTCTTGCCCGCCGCGACCGACGCCAGTGCGAAAGGCGGCCTTCATTCAGGCCGCCTTCAGTTTACTTTGATTCTTCTTCGGAGGCGGCGGGCGTCTCCACCGGGGCGGCCGGGGCGTCGTCGGTCTGAGGCGTTTTGGGCTCCACCTCCGTCACCTTTGCCTTGGCGTAAACCCTGTCCATGGCCTTGTCGGCCAGCAGGCGGTCGCGCAGCACAAAAATCAGGCCGGAGCGTTCATAGTTTTCGCGCAGAGTCTTGAAATCCTCACCGCTGCGCAGGCTTTCCTGATAAATCTGAGCGACGACTTCCTGGTCACTGACCTCCAGCCCCTCCTTCCTGGCAATGGAGAGCAGCAGCACCTGAATGCGCGCCAGTTCTTCGGCCTGCGGCAGCATTTCCTTACGCAGCTCCTCAGGGCTCTTGCCCAGAGCCTCCAGCCGCTTGCCCTGCCGCTCAAGGCGCGCCTTGAGGTCGGTCAGCAGAGTGCGCATCTGAATGTCCAGCAGGCTTTCAGGCAGGGGAAAATCCGCCATCTTCAGCAGACGGTCCAGAATGGTCTTCTGGGCCGCGCTTTTGTTCAGGTTTTCACGGCTCTGGGTATAACTGCGGGAGATGGTTTCCCTGAGTTTGTCCACACTCTCCAGCCCAAGGCTCTTGGCCAGCTCGTCGTTGAGTTCAGGCAGCTTGCGCTCCTTGACCGCATGCACCTTGACCTTCATGATCACGGTTTTGCCGGCCAGGTCTTTGGCGATGAAGTCATCAGGAAAGTGGATTTCGCCCTCGCCTTCCTGCCCGTAGGGAATGGTTTTGACCAGAGCCTCAAAATCCTCAAGGGCCTGGTGCTCACCCAGAGCCAGGTCAAAATTTTCGGCCCTGACGCCTTCCACCGGCTGGCCGTTTTCATAGGCGGCGAAGTCAATGCAAGCCACCTGGCCGTCCGCGGCGGGCGCGGCACTGTCCACGGGCACGAGTTGCGCGCGGTCGCGGCGGATGCGCTCAATGACGTCCCCCACTTCCTTTTCGTCAACGACCACCTTCTCCTGCTCCACTTCCACGCCTTCGTAGGGGGGCAGGTCAAACACCGGCAGCACTTCAAATTCAATGCTGTAGGCATAGGGCTTGCCCCGCTCCAGAGCGCCCGCGCCATCCACATTGATGCCTGACAAAGGCTGGACATCCAGTTTCTGCATCACGTCGTTGATGTGCACATTGATCAGATCCTGGCGGGCCTCTTCGTAAATTCTGTCGCGGAAGCGCTGTTCAATGACCGAGGCGGGCGCCTTGCCCTTGCGAAAACCGTCCACCTGCACGGAAGTTTTATACAGAGCAACGGCGCCCATGATGGCCGCCTCGACTTCCTGAGGCTCCGTGGTGATCACGATCTTTTTTTTGACCGGCGAAATATCTTCAGCGCTGTATTCCACGTGGAGCTCCTTTCTGCTGCTGGGAAAGTTGATATGAAGAAGAAGGACTTGAACCCTCAGCCTTTGCGCTGGCTCAAGCCGTCACTACTGAGCAACATGCTGTCATTGTTCATCATCAGCCGCGCATGCGCGCAAAGGCTCACTTTCACGGCCCGCAAAAGCACACCGCAACCGGCGGCAACCGTTCCCGATACCTTACTTTTCGTCAGAATTCAAGACCTGGCGCGTAAAGGGCGCTGGCTCTCTTGCCGCGCCTGCCCGGGACGCACAGGAGTATCCCTTGGGAGAAACGTCGCAAGGCCGTCCGGTTCACGCTCCCGCCGCCAAAGGCAAGATGCGCGGCAGGTGTTGGAAAAGGCCGAACAGGCTCCGTCCCCATTAAAAGACATTGAATTTTTTTCCATCCGCCTGTGCGGAAAAACGATTTTCCCGCCGGTAATGTCCAGCTTTTTTCGCATATTGAATGGCCCAATCGGTTGGATACTTTTCTCTGACGAGTTCACCAAAAATTTTCATGGTGGCATGCCGTTCCAACCTC